>JBKJPR010000344.1:0-2825 GCA_046594275.1 Sediminibacterium sp. | reverse complement strand
ATTCACAGAATATGCGCATAGCAAAACCGGCATTGATATTCACCCCGGCGCCGTGATCGGAGAATCTTTTTCCATAGATCATGGAACAGGTATAGTGATAGGGGAAACCAGTGTGATAGGACATCATGTAAAACTGTACCAGGGTGTGACCCTGGGGGCGCTCAATGTTGCAAAAGAAGATGCGTTAAGCAAAAGGCATCCAACCCTTGAAGATAATGTAACGGTCTATGCAGGCGCCACCATTTTAGGCGGCGATACGGTGATCGGGCACGACAGTATCATCGGTGGAAATGTTTGGCTGACCTATAGTGTACAGCCACATTCTGTTGTATATCATAAAAGCGAGATTAAAGTAAGAGACAATAACCCGTTTCCTGAACCATTGAATTTTGTAATCTGATAACCATTTAAGAATAATTTAAAAAAACAAAATGAAAGCGAACACTATCCTGGCAACGATTGGAAATACCCCTCACGTAAAAATCAACCGGCTTTTTGGAACAGACTATGAAGTATGGATCAAACTGGAAAGAAGCAACCCCGGGGCCAGTATCAAGGATCGTATTGCTTTATCTATGATCGAAGATGCAGAAGCAAAAGGTATACTGAATAAGGATAGTGTGATCGTGGAACCAACTTCGGGCAATACAGGCATTGGGTTGGCATTGGTGGCTGCCGTAAAGGGATACAAGATCATCCTCGTCATGCCGGAAAGCATGAGCGTGGAGAGAAGGAAATTAATGTCGGCATACGGGGCGGAATTTGTATTAACACCGCGTGAGAAAGGAATGAAAGGCGCTATTGAAAAAGCTACCGAAATTGTCAGCGCCACACCCGGCGCCTGGATGCCGCAGCAATTTGATAATCCTGCCAATACAGCCATACACAGGAAAACAACTGCATTGGAAATCATCAATGATTTTCCCGCAGGATTCGATTATCTCGTCACCGGTGTGGGCACAGGCGGGCATATTTCAGGCGTTGCAGAAATATTGAAAGAAAGATTTCCATCCATAAAAGTATTTGCAGTAGAACCAGAACTATCCCCTGTATTAAGTGGTGGAAGCCCGTCACCGCACCCATTACAGGGTATTGGCGCCGGATTTGTTCCATCCATTCTGAACAGGGAGATACTGGACGGTATCATACAGGTGGGAAAAGATGAAGCTTTTGATTATGCGCAGCGCCTGGCAAAAGAAGAAGGGATACTGGCAGGTGTCTCTACCGGCGCTTCCCTGGCAGCCATTGCAAAAAAATTAACTGATATACCGAAAGGTTCAAAAATACTCACTTTCAATTACGATACCGGTGAGAGATATTTATCAATTGAAGGATTGTTTTAAATCATTATAGTATGAACAGCGTCACAAAAAAAGGAAAAGTGATACTCGCAGGCGCCGGGCCAGGCGATCCTGACCTGATCACCGTTAAAGCCGCCAACTTTTTACAGAAGGCTGATGTGGTATTGACCGACAGGTTGGTAAGTAAAGTGATATTGACGCGTTATGTTAAACCTTCCGCAGAAATCATTGAAGTGGGAAAGCAATGCCGAAGGGGCATTTCCACACCCCAGCAAACGATCAATGAATTGCTGGTTCAGTATGCTTTGCAGGGAAAGCTGGTTGTGCGTTTAAAAGGCGGGGATGTTTCTTTTTTCTCCAACATATTAGATGAACTGGAAATACTGGTGGCACATAATATCCCTTACGAAATTATTCCTGGCGTTACAGCGGCATCAGGCGCGGCGGCCTATGCAGGCATGCCCCTTACGGCAAGAGATCATGCAACGGCTGTACGTTTTCTTACCTATTACAAATCTTCCGTGCTCAGCGAAGCGTATTGGGAAGAACTGGCCCATACGGATGATACCCTTGTCTTCTATATGTCTTCTGAAACCATAGATGCATTGGTAAGTAAGCTTACACAATACCGCATTGATAAAACGAAGCAACTGGCTGTGATAGAACAGGCAACCACTACCTACCAACAGGTATATACTTCTTCTTTGTATGAATATGAAAATACACTGAAGGGCAGATCATTCCTTTCCCCATCACTTATCATCATTGGTAAAGTGGTGGGTTTGCAGGAACAGTTTAAATGGTTTGAAGGAAGCGGCCTGGGTGAATATTATTTTAAACCGCTCACCGGCAAAGAAAGAACCATTGTAAATAATAATACAATTAAAGAATATGCTGACAGAGCTTAAATTGAAATTATTAAAAGAACTCGTCCATGGTGCCGGCAAAGAAGAACTGAGCTGGATCACCGGGTATATCTCTGCTGTTGTTGATAACAGGGAAGCAGATGCATATACGCCTGATGTGCAACCTATAGTAGTACAACGGGTGAATACCGTTGCCAAAAAGATCACGATCGTATACGGTACAGAAACCGGTAACTCAAAAAGAGTAGCGACTGACCTGGCTATGAAAGCTAAGAAAAATAACCTAATTGTTAAACTCGCCAGTCTCGACCAATACCGTATGACCGATATCACAAAAGAAGAAAACCTTTTCGTGGTGATCAGTACACAAGGAGACGGTGAGCCACCTGTGGCTGCGCAGAAATTCTATGACCATATCCATCACAATGGTTTCCGGCTGGATCGGTTAAAGTATAGTGTACTTGCACTTGGGGATACATCTTACCCCTTATTCTGTAAAACAGGCGAAGATGTAGACACCCAGTTACAAAAGCTGGGGGGCCAACGCATCGTACCCATACAAAAATGCGACCTGGATTATGAGAATGAGGCTGAAGCATGGTTTCAGCAGGTTTTACTTTCACTGAATAATATGACCTATGATGCGCCTGTTGTGGTA
>JBKJPR010000292.1:0-12104 GCA_046594275.1 Sediminibacterium sp. | reverse complement strand
TTCCAGTTGCGGGTTATCAAAATGAAACTGCTCCAGTTCTTCAAAAATAAAATCTGCCATGGTTCGGTTTTCATCCCATGCCCGTAAGCCGAATTCAAGCAATACGCGGAGTATGTTTCTTTCATGCGCTTCATCCTGGTTGAAAAGCAATTGCGTATCATCCAAAACATCTTCCGGTTGCTGGCCCTGTTCCTGCAGGTAGATGGTATCTTCCGCTGCGGAACGTTTGTCATCTTTTGCAATCTTATCACGCTTGTATTTATTGACCAGGTTGGTGAGCCCGGTTTCATCAATGCGTAATATGCCCGAACATTGCCGTATATAATCCTGCTGCTTGGTAAAATCTTCTGCTTTATTAATCTTACTCAATGTTTCAGCCACGTGGTTTACCACATCGCTTTTTTTATTCACATCCGTTCCCGCTTCTTTCAACATCACTTCTAACTGGAAGATGATGAAATCTTTTTTCGAAGCTGCAACGAATTCGTAAAAGGCTTTGGCGCCTACTTTGTTTACATAGCTATCCGGATCTTCCTTGTCAGGTATCAGTACCAGCCTTACATTCAGGCTTTCTTCCAATGCCATATCCAGGCCACGCAGGGCGGCTTTAATGCCGGCGCTGTCGCCATCGTAGATGATAGTGAGGTTATGGGTGTATTTTTTTATCAGCCTGAGCTGGTCCACGGTAAGCGAGGTACCGCCACTGGCCACTACATTTTCAATACCGGCCTGGTGCAGGCTTACCACATCTGTATATCCCTCTACTAATAAACATTCATCGGCCTTATCAATAGCCGATTTGGCAAAATAGGAACCGTAGAGGATCTTACTTTTGCTATAGACCTCATTTTCGGGTGTATTGATATATTTGGGTCCACGATCACTCTTCCCGATAACCCTTGCCCCGAACCCGATGATCTTGCCCGTATTGCCATGGATCGGAAAAATGATCCGGCCACGGTAATTATCCACCAGTTCATCTGTATTGCGAAGGGACACCAATCCTGTTTTAGGCAGCAGTTCTTTATTGAATTGATTGCCTACCAATGCCCTGGTAAGGCTATCTCTTGTATCAGGATTGTACCCGACCTGGAATTTGCGTAGTACCTCTTCACGGAAGCCACGTTCTTTTAAATAGGAGAGTGCAATATTCTTCCCTTCCTCTGTATTAAAAAGCTGGTCAGAAAAAAACTGCTGCGCAAAATTGTTGATGATATATAAACTGTCGGCAGTCTGGATGAGTTGTTTCTGTTCCGGGCTGGTCTCGGTTTCTTCCACTTCAATATGATACCGCGCTGCCAGCCATTTCAGGGCCTCCACATAATTGTATTTCTCATGTTCCATCAGGAACGTGATGGTATTACCACTTTTGCCGCATCCAAAACATTTGTAGATCTCCTTGGCTGGTGATACGGTAAAAGAAGGACTCTTCTCATTATGAAATGGACAAAGTCCCAGGTAATTAGTCCCCCTTTTTTTCAACTTTACAAATTCGCCTACCACATCAATGATATCAATGCGGCTGGTAATTTGTTGTATGGTATTGGGAGAAATCATAGTAAGTGAGGAGTTCGAAGTTAGAAGTACGAAGTTAAAGGACAGTTGGGGGAACGAAAAAATATTTGCATCGGTTGGAAGTTGTAAATTACCAGTTACCGGCAACTGGTAACCGGTATTAATAATTGCATTATTTTTATCCATGCTTAAGAAGGAACGCCAGGCCTATATCATCCAGCAGATTAATATACACAACAAAGTATTATCGTCAGATCTGAGTACTCAATTAGATGTGTCGGAAGATACGGTCCGCCGCGACCTGCAGGAACTGGCTGAAGAAGGAAAGCTGATTAAGGTACATGGCGGGGCCCTTTCCAAATCCTTTCATTTTACCCTGGAAAGCCAGACTATTTATTCCCATCCGGAAAAGAAAAGTATTGCCTATAAAGCTATTCAACTGATAAAGGATGGTATGATGGTGGTGCTTTCCGGTGGTACCACTATCCGGGAACTGGTGAAGGCGCTGCCGCCCGATCTGAATGCTACTTTCATAACTGTTAGCGTACCCATTGCACTCGAATTACTGGAACACCCCAATTGCGAAGTAATCTTTTTCGGTAATAAATTATTAAAAAATGCCCAGATATCGGTAGGTGCGGAAGTGGTGCAGCGGCTGAGCGAGATAAAGGCCGACCTTTGTTTTCTGGGTACCAACAGTATTGATGCCACCTATGGTATTACCGATCTGGAATGGGAGATTATTGAAGTTAAGCGGGCCCTGATCAAGTGTGCCCACAAAACGGTTTCACTGGCTATTTCTGAAAAACTAAATACCATACAGCGGCTACAGGTTTGCCGGCCGGAAGAGATCGATATACTCATAACCGAACTGGACCCCGATAACCCTATACTGGTACCCTACAGTGAAAAGGCGATCATAGTTCTGTAAAAAGGTTCCCCTTGACCTATTCTTTACAAAATGCGGTTTTTTGCGTGTTTATAAAGCCTTTTTTGCTGCCTATGTTCTGTTCTCAGGAATTGTTATTAAATAAATTCGTTAATATGAGGTACAAATTTTAACATTGTCCTCAATTTCCTGTATTCCGGGTCAATATTTCTTTTTGCGGCTTTCTGCGTAAAAAAAAATGTTAAATGATGCAATGTTTTGCAGGATTAATCTGTCCTATGGAAATCAGAACAAGTACCGGACCTGCCAGGTTGAGTACTTAATGATTCAAGAAAACAAAAAACTGTTATGAGAAAAATCGTTTCTGGAATGAAAGTAGTTGTTTTACTACTTCTCATTTTCTCGCTGCCATCTTACGGGCAAAGTCAAATGGTATCCGGAACTGTTGAGGATGCTGATAAAAAAGTACCGTTGTCCGGTGTTACCGTTAAAGTGGTAGGCACGACAACCGTTACGCAAACGGATAATAAAGGCGCTTTTACGATTCAGGCAAACAAAGGTCAGACCCTACTGATCAGTTATATTGGCTTTGAAAACCAGCGGGTAACTGTTTCGGGTGGCCGTATTGACTTGTCCCTCAGGAGTTCAGTTACTGAACTTGATGAGGTGGTAGTTGCCATGGATATAAAAAGAAAGGCCAGAGACCTGGGCTACTCAACGCAGGTTGTTAAAGGAGATGACATCAAAGAAACCCAGCGGGAAAGCTTTATCAATGGCTTACAAGGCCGGATCGCAGGAGCCACAATTACGGCAACTTCCGGAGTGCCGGGGGCTTCGTCAACCATTGTTTTAAGGGGGTTTAATTCATTATCCCTGAATAACCAGCCGCTGTTTGTAATTGATGGCGTGCTCAGGGATAACTCGACTATTGATGCGGTAGCATCCGTACCTTCAGCTGCGGGACAAAATAATACCTCTAATGACTTTACAAACAGGATTGCCGATGTCAATCCTAATGATATAGAATCCATCACGGTCTTAAAAGGACCCGAAGCAACCGTATTATACGGAAGTGCGGCCAGTAATGGTGCTATTGTCATTACCACCAAAAAACCAAAACTTACGGATGGTAAAAGATTCAATGTTCATTACGATAACAGTTTTCGTTTACAGTCTTTGCAGAATATCCCCGCCACGTTTGACGGATTCCAGCAGGGAAGCAATGGCATATATGCAAGCAATACTTTTGCCTCTTTTGGTCCTGCCATTGCACCGGAAACACCGCGATATAATAATGTAAGAAATTTTTTCAAAACATCTTTTGGCCAGACACATAACCTGGGAGTGGATTTCGGAACGGGTAAATCCAGTTATCGCGCCAGCGGATCGTATTACGACCAGACAGGCGTGGTGCCGAACACAAGGTTAAGAAGGATCAACTTCAGGTTAACCAACAGTTCTAAGATCGGTAAATATATTGATATCACGCCTTCAATTGCCTATAGCAACAGCAAGAATGATAAAGCGATGAAAGGGGCGGGCGGTTACCTGCTGAATTTATTTTTATGGCCATCAACAGATGATGCTCAGAATTATTTGCTGGCGAACGGACATAAGCGATATTCTTTGCTTAGTAATGCCGGGGCCAATAATGCTTCTGATGATGCCGGCCTGGGTACTGTTTCTGAAACTGATAATCCTTTTTTCGCAGCCAACAGGAACGTTTCAAAAGACAAGACCAATAGCTATGAAGCCAGCCTTGGTATAAATATCAACCCGACGAAATGGTTAACCATTGCCGGCAGGTTCGGCTACCTGCATTATTCTACGCAAAGTTTCCAGTATACCGATCCGGAATCGAGCAGGTTGCCTCTCGCCAATAAAGGCTCGCTGGACAACTTCTGGAATAAAGTTTCGAATTACAATCATACCATAACCTTAACCGCCCGAAAGACCCTGGGTAAATTTAACGGCCGCCTGACAGCAGGTACGCGGTGGAGTCAGGCTGAAGCAAAAATATATGGCATTTCCGGAACACTGGACAGCACCAGAAGTTTTGACAGCAGCAGTACAGGTATCAATACCCGCTCACGGTTAAGCCGCGCGGCCCTATATGGCAGCAGCGAATGGAATGAGACCAAAGCATACCAGATAGCAGGATTCGGTGAAGCAACGATCAGTTATAGCAACGTGGTGTTTCTAACGGGTTCCATCGCTTTCGAATCTTCGTCTGTATTGCCCGCTGCTAACAGGAATTACAGTTACCCCGGTGGTAGTTTGAGTATTATCATGAGTGATATCTTTCCTAAGTTAAAAGGTAATATCCTGAACTACTGGAAATTAAGAAGTTCGATTGCTTCCACGGCCAGGTTACCGGATCCTTATTCTAACCAGTCTAATTTTGTGCCTACGGCAACGAGCGCAATAATACCCGTGCCATTGCAATATGCCTTTACAAATGCCAATCCGAATTTGAGACCGGAAAGGCAGCAAACTTATGAAATCGGTACTGAGTTCCGTATGTTTAATGACAGGGTTTCTGTTGATGCCGCATACTATAACACTTTGGCCCTTGATCAGATAGCCCAGGGTTTCCGTGCCAGTTATGGTACCGGTTTCGTGCTGAATACCGCCAATAATTCAAGTGTACGTAACCAGGGTCTGGAGATTAGTTTGGGTATAAAAGCTATACGGCATAAGGATTTCGACTGGAATATCCAGTTCAACTTCAACCACATGTGGAACCAGGTACTGGCTATCCCTGCCTCCATTGACGTTTCAGGCGGTGATTATTACAGCGCTTCCACCTGGTTGTATGGGAACGCGAGAGGTGGCTTACGCCCCGGGTTTTCTACCGGAACCATTACGAGCTACAGCTATAAGCGCCAGAATCTGACCCCTACAGGGCCTAATGGGGTTACGGCTAATGACGGAGCTATTCTTATTTCAGCCACCACTGGCCTGCCGTTAAATGACGCATCAGTGTTCCGGGTGCATGCCAACAGAACCATCTGGCTGACATTAGGAACCATTAACCGCTTCAGATATAAAAGCTGGAACCTGAGTTTCCTCTGGGATCTGAGAGTAGGCGGCGATGTTTTTAATGGCACCAATATGTACCTGACTACGCTGGGTAAATCAGTCAAAACAGCAGACAGGTTAACACCAAGGGTAATAGAAGGTGTAATATCAAATGGTTTGGAAAATACATCCACACCTACCGTAAATACCATTATGGTGACGCCTTATTACCAGAGTTCTTATTATGGTTCGCTTGCTATGCCTGAAGAAGATTATATGGAGCATGATATCAATGCATTCCGATTGAGGGATATTTCACTTAGTTACAGTATGCCTCAAAACGTATTGGCGAAAAGTTTCCGCCACTTTAAATCTATGAGCATGTTTATTACCTGTAATGACCTGGTCCTTTTCACCAATTATTCTGGTGCCGATCCGGCATCTAATGGTGGTAATGCTTCATTGCGTGGGGTAGGGGCGATTGGATTCGATTATGGTAATATCGCGGCTCCTTTAAGTTTCAATGCCGGATTTCGGCTAGGGTTTTAATTGAAAAAAAATAATTATGAAAACTAGATCTTTTATAACTTTTTCTTTCGCAGCAATTGGCTTTGCCATTGGGGTAATTACATTTCAATCCTGTTCAAAAAAGTTAGATTCAGCGTACCTGAATCCTAATAACCCGGTAGAAGTGAGCCTTGAATCTGTTTTACCTAATATGCTGAATCAGATGACATCCACCGCTGCACCTCCGACCGGGGGAGGTGGTGGTTCGTATGGTCCGGCCGCCGAGGCGGTTAACATGGGTAGGTATATTCAATTCTGGAATGATGTAGGTACCGGTAATAACTATGACCAGATGGGCGGCGTATATGGAACCGGTTCTGATAATACCGGCCTGGTTTGGGCTATGCATTATTATGGAATAGGAGCCAATGCCAAGTATATAATATCAAGGGGCAGGGCCCAGGAAAAATGGGATTATGTGGGTGTGGCTAATGCGGTTTTTGCCTACAGTTGGTTAGTAACCGCTGAAGAATATGGAGAGATTATTGTAAGAGAGGCTTTTGATGGCAGCCGCAGCCAGTTTAATTATGATCCCCAGTCACTGATATACGATACCGTTCGGCAGATCTGCGACAGTGCCATTATGTACCTGAACAGAACAGATGGCGCGGTAAGCGCAGCTAACCTCAACCTGGGCGATGCTTATTTTTATGGAGGTGACGTAAACAAATGGAAAAAGTTTGTGTATGGGATCAAAGCCAGGTCATTTGCACATTTAAGTAACAAAGCCATTTACTTATCTAATGGTTATGCCGATTCGGTTATTAAATATTGTGATCTGTCTATCAACAGCAATGCGGATAATGCCAGCCAAAAATGGGTAGGCGGTAATTTTAGCGGTACCAATAATTATTATGGAACCTACCGGGGTAATATTGCAACGCTCCGGCAAACTGCTTTTATAGCTGATCTCCTATCAGGTGCTTCCACAACCTCACCGTTTAAAGGAATTTTTGATCCACGTACGCCTTACCTGATCAACGAGAATACGAACAATACCTATAAAGGAGTTGTTCCCAATCTCGGTAATTCCGGACTGGCAGCTGGCGACCAGCCTAAGAATTTCTGGCGCGCTTCCTTCTCTTCAACCAGCATTACAGCAGATTCAGGTAGATATATTTTCAATAACCTGGCCCCTTTTCCTGTTCTGACGGCGAGTGAGATATCGTTCATGAAAGCAGAGGCCGCGTTCAGAAAAGGAGATAAGGCTTTGGCTCTGGCAGCCTATACCAAAGGCATCAACCTTTCCTTTGACCTCCTTATCTCAACTTATGAAAGCAGGATCCCATCTCTTTCAAAGGTATCAGCGAACCCTGGTCTGAAAACAGAGTATATGAATAACCTGGCTGTAGTGCCTGCCAATCCGGCTTTGTTAACGCTTAGCCAGATAATGCTGCAGAAATATATCGCACTATACGGATATGGCTTCAGTGAAACCTGGACCGATATGCGCCGGTACCACTATACAGACCTCGACCCTGCAACAGGTAAACAGGTGTACGCAGGGTTTACCTTACCAACCACGCTTACTATTTATAATAATGGAAAGCCAGCCTACCGTGCCAGGCCAAGGTTTAATTCTGAATACCTGTACAATATCCCGGCATTGCAGACAATAGGCGCGCTTGCACCGGATTATCATACCAAAGAACAATGGTTTATGCAACCATAATTTCAACTAATAAAAGAGTTACAATGAAAAAAAATAGCTTACGATATTTCATCCCTATTGCCGCATTATTCTTACTGTATGCATGCTCCAAGCGAGATGGTATAACCAATCAGCCGTATGCTGCCTATGGCGTTTCAACTACACAGGGCTTGTTGAAAATAAATCTTGCATTTACCTATACCATTGATTACAATACCATTTTAATTAAATTAAACGGCGCGGTAGTAAGTAATTCGCTTCAAACCCGTACACCTTTTCCGGGAGGTGGCTATAATACCAGGGGAAGTAATTTCGCATTGTATCTCGCAGTACCGCAGGGGAATAACATGGTAGCGGTTGTATTACCGAAAGTTGGAACCAGCACAGATTCGGTGGTTTTGTATTCTACTACCATTGCGATACCGGATAATAACCCTTACACTTTGCATATCACAGATACCTTGGTAAACGCGACTGTGAACAATACTAAGTCAGTACTGGTTAAGAATATAATCAACGATATGGATACCGGGTTTTGCCGATTCAGATTTGTGAATCTTGTTCCCAATGTTGCCGCAGTTGATCTTTACCTGAATAATGTATTGATCAAATCCAATGTGCCTTACCTGCAGGCCACTGATACTTTCAGTGTAAGAACGGGTGTTAATGCGCCCGGATATACTGGCTCAGTAGCATCCTGGGCGGTGAGGCCGGCGGGCGCTGCAGTCACTACCACCGCATTGGCAAGCTATGCCAGTTCCAATACACTCCAGAGTAAATTGGTATTAACCATATTCAGTATGGGCTATTCGGGTTCAACGGGTACCAGGCTTCCTTTTTTGGGCTTTACGTTAGATAAAAATCAGCTATTCTAAAAGTGATATAAAAATTTTCGAATGGGATTGGATACATTCAGGGAAGATACCTCCGGCGTCTTCCCTGATTTTTTAACAGAACAGGATAATTAAGTAGTTTTTTTTTGGTTAGTATTGCCGGTAATCCAGGCTTATCTTAATTCTTTCTTATGTTTAAACGGAAGATGTGTTTTCTTCTTTTTGGCGCATTGCTTATCAATGTTTCGCAGGCACAGAAAATAGATTCCGTTCTTTCTGTTTATCACGACAATTTTCAGCAGGAAAAACTGCATCTGCATTTCGATAAAAGCGTATATGATAGAGGTGAGACCATTTGGTTTAAGGCATATATCCTGGCGGGGGAAAGTTTGTCAGATTACAGCAGGAATTTTTATGCGGACTGGTATGATGATTCAGGTCAGTTAATTAAACACACTATACACCCTGTCTTTGAATCTTCTGCAAGAGGACAATTCGACGTGCCTTTGAATTATGCAGGAGGAATGTTACACCTGAAAGCGTATACCCGCTGGATGCTGAACTTCGATACGGCCTTTCTCTATACCAAAGATATCCCTGTCCTGCAGCACAATACAGCCAGCAGCCGTAAACCATCTGGAGCAACTGCAATCCGGTTCTTTCCCGAAGGCGGTGAACTGGTTAATGGCATTGCCTCAACAGTCGCATTTATGGCGGTGAATCAGGCAGGAAATCCGGTAGCAGTGCGGGGAGCAGTCTTCAATAATTCAAATCAATTAATTGATTCATTTGCGTCGGTGCATAACGGTATGGGAAGTTTTTCTTTTGAACCTTCCGCCAAAGAGACTTACACATGCAACTGGATAGATGAATACGGTACAGTGCATACAAGCCAAATGCCTTCTGCCAGGAATAACGGAATTGTTATCGAAGCTGAGATGCTGACTAACAAAGCGGTGTTTGTCGTGAAAAGATCAGCCGAAACAGCCAATGATCTTAAGTCCTTGCACGTGATCGGTTCCATGAACCAGCAAATGGTATACAGCGCATCAATAAACCTGGCCACGAAAAGAACTTCTGCAGGCGAAATACCCGTAACAACTTTGCCAACCGGTATATTACAGGTAACGATTTTTGATGTTAACTGGGTGCCGGTAGCCGAAAGGGTCTTATTTGTAAAAAATAATGCGCATGCTTTTTTTCCCGAAGTAAATATGGTGTCAAAACGGTTGGGTAAACGTGCAAAAAACGAAATAGAAGTGTCAGTTACGGATACACTTTTATCCAACCTTTCTGTTTCCATCACAGATGCAAGCTTGTTGTATGATAACAGTACGAATATATTTTCCCAGTTGTTACTGCAAGCCGATCTCAAAGGATATATTCCGGATGCAGCCTATTATTTTTCAAACAATGATGACAGTACCCGTAAAAAACTGGACCTGGTTATGCTCACCCATGGATGGAGGAGGTATAAATGGGATGATATTGTAAAAGGCAGATTGCCTCAGACACATTATGCTCTGGATAGTGATTACGTACAGATCAAAGGAAAAGTATACACAAACGGACAGGCAACCCTCAAACCCGGACAAACCCTGGCATTGGTGATGCAGGCGAAAGACAGCAGCAAGCAGTATTTTATGTTGCCACTGAAAAAGGATGGTTCCTTTAACCAGCGTGGTATTATTTTCTTTGATACTGCGCGCCTGTACTATCAGATTACTGGTGAAAAAAAGATCAATGATGTTGCTACGGTAAGCTTTCAATATGGCTTACCCTTAATACCTTTTGCAAAGGCCGCCAAGGTGGCCCGTTTCAGTAATCCAGACAGTATTCAATTGGAGCACAGCAGACTGTTTTATGCTGAAATAGATCAGAGCAGAAGGCGGCTTGATTCAGGATTTACTCTAAAGGAAGTGGTTGTAAATAGTAAATTTAAAACTCCCATTGAAATACTGGATGGAAAATATACTACAGGTCTGTTCACCAGTAAAAATGGATATTCCTTTGATGTGATGAATGATAACTTCGCACATAGCCAGATTGATATTTTTCATTACCTGCAGAATCTGATACCGGGATTAACCATGTCATTACCCATTCTGGGTACAAATGGGGCGGCTGACCCAAACAGTAACAATGTTCCCGGGCTGAACTGGCGGGATGGCACACCGGATATATTCATCAATGAAATGCCGGCTGATGCTGAAAGGGCCATGGCTATCCAGATGAGCGATGTTGCTTACATTAAAGTATTCCGTCCTCCATTTATGGCTTCTTCCGGATCTGGTCCCTCAGGAGCCATCGCCATTTATACCAGGAAAGCCGATGATCTCAAAACAGACTATATTAAAGGATTGAATAGCGCGTTGATTAGCGGTTATACTTCTTATAAAGAATTTTACAGCCCCGATTACAGCATGCTGCTATCCAGGCTTCCTGATACAAGGCCAACACTTTACTGGAATCCTTACATACTCACCGATAAAAGCACGAAAACCGTAAAGCTTGAATTTTACAACAACGATATCACAAAAAAATTCAGGATCATCCTGGAAGGCGTAAATGCAGCCGGTAAACTGGCCAGAGTGGAAAAACTGATAGACTAACTGGCGTCGGATATAGAATTCTCCTGATAGTTCATCAGTTTTCCGTCAGGAAATAAATAGAGGCACATACGGCCATTGCTACCAACATCGCCACAAATATCTTATACTGGTTCCATAGGGAGAGTGTACGATGTTTTTTTAAAAAGGCACTTATCAAATGAATGGTTTTGCCTTCACCTGTATTCATTTCCAGCAGCTTTGCACAGATGGTGTGGATAGCAGAATGCGCAAGTGGGGTACAAATGGTAAGGATAGTTTCGGTAAATTTTTTTAATACCAGCGCGTCAGCCGATCTCTTGAAAACCAGGCGATTATTATCCGATAGCAGTTCCTGTATTTCAGCATATAGAACATCCCTGTTAATCCTCAGCGGATCTGATAATGCGAGGCTGTTATGAAGGGACATTGCGCTGCGAAGTATCTCCCCAACTGACTCAAAAACGCGCGGTCCGGAGGCTTTCTGGCGGGCATAAACAGAGCGGTTATAGATGGTCCTTTTTCTTTGGTCCTTTAAAACATCGTATGCTTCTTTGATGGATGCAAAATGATCAGCCGCTGCTTTATTATCAGGGTTTTTATCGGGATGGAATCTGAGCGCCAATAAGCGGTAGGCTTTTTGGATCTCTTGTAAGGAAGCAGCGGTATTGATATTCAATACCCGATAATAATCTTTGGCACGTTCCGTCATTTTACTGAACTTTCTGGTCAAAGGCTATGTCTTCATTCCCATCCAGCAATTCCCTTTCAATCTCCTCCATCTGTACAATATCCCAGGCCTCACTTTCGGTAGGGGTGATATTCAGGAGTTCCAGCAGCTCCATTTTCTCAAACGCTTCTTCCACAGGAGGTTGTAAGGAGCAAATGACAAAGGATGCATTGTTTTCATAAAATTCCTGTTGAAGCCCGGCAAGGCTTTCCGCTGCCAATTCATCTACAACCTTAACCGCCTGGAGGTTGAGAATGACGTTTTTAACATCTTTTTGCAATAATTGTTTGCAGGATCTGGCTAATTCCGC
>JBKJPR010000121.1:0-2800 GCA_046594275.1 Sediminibacterium sp. | reverse complement strand
TAATTGTCCCATTGCCGCCGCATTTTCAGCCATTCTTTCTTCTTTCAATACGGTTAAAGCGGTTATTGCCACCGCACAGGCCAGTGGATTTCCGCCATAGGTAGAACCATGTTCGCCTGGTTTGATATTCATCATAATGAAATCATCGGCCAATACGGCTGATACGGGCAATACACCACCACTCAAGGCTTTCCCCAGGATGAGTATATCTGGCCTTACCTTTTCATGATCGCAGGCGAGCATTTTCCCCGTTCTTGCAAGACCCGTTTGGATCTCGTCGGCTATGAACAATACATTGTACTTTGTACAAAGATCGCGGACACCTCTCAGGTAACCTTCATCAGGGATAACAACACCGGCTTCGCCCTGTATGGGTTCCACCATAAAAGCCGCTACATTCTTATCCTGTAAGGCTTTTTCAAGCGCGACAAGATCGTTATAAGGTACCAGTTCAAACCCGGGCATATAGGGTCCAAAACCTTTGTAACTGCTTGGATCGGTAGAAGAAGAAATGGCGGCCAGGGTTCTTCCCCAGAAATTTCCTTCAGCAAAAACGATCTTTGCCTGGTTTTCTGCTACCCCTTTTATACTATAGGCCCACCGTCTTGCCAGCTTGATTGCTGTTTCACCACCTTCTACACCTGTATTCATGGGCAGCACTTTGTCATACCCGAAAAAACCGGTAATGAACCGCTCATATTCCCCCAGTAAGTTATTATGAAAGGCCCTCGAAGTGAGTGTCAGCTTCTTTGATTGTTCAATAAGTGTATGGATGATGCGTGGATGACAATGGCCCTGATTTACGGCTGAGTAGCCGCTTAGAAAATCATAATATTTTTTTCCATCAACATCCCACAGGAAAACACCTTCCCCTTTTTCCAATACTACAGGAAGCGGGTGATAATTATGAGCGCCGTATTTTTCTTCCAGCTCCAGATAGGCAGCCGTTTTTTCTGACAATGTATGAGTCATGGTAAATGGTAATTAGTAATTGATAATTAATAATTCAAGAAAATTAAAACAAGCGTAGGTTTACAAGAGGACTAATAATTATTAATTATCAATTTTTAATTATTAATTCGCCTGAGCGACGGGGTGATCAAGAAAATCAAGATTCAGGCGGAGAAAACGCATAGGGTTAATTGAACGGCAAGATACTTATTCCCTGGCATTATTGCTTAACCTCATCTTAATATTCATGATGCATGCCATAAACTGCTTATATGAATGGTAGGGGTGAGTGGTGAGTAGGAATAGGGAATAAGCGGCTGACACTCATTCACCATTGCCCATTCACAATTCACCACTCACCATTCACCCCCTCACAATTCCCCATTGCCCATTCACCATCACCCCTTATTTTCGCACTAAATCATTCCGTTGTCATTACCAGGCGTTGCAGTTGTTATATTAAATTATAATGGCAGAAAGCATTTAGAAACTTTCCTGCCTTCTGTAATGGCATCTACCTATACCAACCTGCGTGTCATCGTTGCCGATAATGGATCTGTTGATGATTCCGTTGCTTTTGTTCAGGAGCATTTTCCATCCATCGAAATACTCACCCACACCGTTAACGAAGGTTTTGCAGGCGGGTATAACTGGGCCCTGAAAATGGTGGAATCTGCGTATTATGTGTTGTTGAACTCGGATGTGTCTGTAACACCGGGATGGATAGAACCCATCATCAGTTTACTGGAAACCGATCATTTGATCGCGGCCTGTCAACCCAAAATACTGTCTTATCATCAACGGGAACTGTTTGAATATGCAGGTGCCTCGGGGGGATGGATAGATGTATTGGGTTACCCCTTTTCGCGTGGAAGGATATTTGATGTTTGCGAAAAAGATGCGGGGCAGTACGATGATGTACAACCGATATTCTGGGCCTCTGGCGCCTCCCTTTTTGTGCGGGCCAATGTGTATCATGCCCTTGGCGGACTCGATGCTTCCTTTTTTGCGCACCAGGAAGAGATCGATCTTTGCTGGCGGATGCAGTTGGCAGGGTATAAGATCATGTCTTGCCCTCAATCTGTGGTATACCATGTAGGTGCAGGAACCTTACCCCGGGGGGGCCGGAAAGTGTACCTTAATTTCCGTAATAACCTGATCATGCTTTGCAAGAACCTGCCCTGGTATGAAAAACTGTGGAAGATTCCTGCCAGGATAGGACTGGATGCAATGTCGGCCTGGAAAGGACTGTTAGGAGGTGATCCAGCTTTTTTTATTGCCATTACCCAGGCACATCTCGAGGCATTAAAATGGTCGTTCCGGCGCCCTTACCGGTCAGCTTATCCACCAAAACCCCTTGGTAGTCTGCGCGGGGTGTACCATGGATCAGTGGTTTGGCAGTATTTTATTAAACAGCACACCCGTTTTCAGGAAATTATTCAAAAGAAGGCTTAATAATTTGTTGCCGTACCTTATTTTTGCACCGCAATACAAGACTATGTCAAACGAAATGAACGACGCCACCGACAAAGATTTTACCAAAAACTGGGTAAATTCATCAAGGTTTTTATTTTACCTGCAGGTATTCTGCATTTTAGCATTTGTATTGGGCGGTTGTTATCGGCTGTATAACCAACGCTACAAAGGCAAGCCTGCAGTAGAAGTGCAGAAGAGCTCTCAATATAAGCCTGAGTACAAATAATATAGCAATAAAAAATTTTGTCAGGAACTTGTGAGAGTTATTTTTGCACTCCTGATTTAGTTCTTGCAAATACGCGAAAGTAGCTCATTTGGTAGAGCACGACCTTGCCAAGGTCGGGGTGGCCGGTTCGAGCCCGGTCTTTCGCTC
>JBKJPR010000096.1:0-5744 GCA_046594275.1 Sediminibacterium sp. | reverse complement strand
GGCTTTTTTTTAGCGGCCGATGAGGTGCAGGAAAGGGCGCCCAAACAAACGATCATGACGATCCATACATTTTTTCTCATCGCAACTCCTGTTTGTAGCGTGATGCGTTAACAACATCCAGTTCACCCAGTAACTCAACCGCTTTTGCTTTTTGTTCCCCTGTACCTTTTTTAAATATCCCGATCAGTTCCAGTACCTTACCCTGCATAAAGAACTGTAGGATCATGGTATTGGCATTCTCTTTATTGAAAGCCTGCAACTGAGACAGGCTCTGTAACATATTGGAACGGGCCTCGGCTTCATTGTCATACATTTTATCCAACCCCGCGCGGTAATACGAATAGATCACGTCATGAACAATATTATAGCGACTGTTGATCAGGTTCTCATTTAACCAGTAGCGGTTGCGTAATCCGTCGAATACCCGCCAGCCACTGATGCTCTTGCCTTCCGGGGCATTATTCACAATGTTCTGTGCCTTGCGGTAATAGGGATCCCCTCCTTTCGGAGCAAAAGAGTCATAATCCAGGCCTATGATCATATAGGCATAATAGGCAAGTACCGCCGTAAGGTTTGAAGCGCCCGCATCAGTTCCCTGCACGCGGTTCTCATTAAATTCAACGGGTTGAAATTCAAGATATTTAAAGGTAACATCTGCATCAATATAATTAACCAGCGCAGCCTGGTAAGACGAATTAAACACCGGCCTGGCAGCCTGTATCGTTAATGTGGCTTTGTACAGATTAGGTTCCAGGATGCTTTCAATATTCAGTATGAAACTGCACTCGATCTTTTCATTTTGCTGGAACGGGTCAGTAGTCCATTTACGGTTATTGAGAAAATTATTCAACTGTGTCTGCAGGGTAATGAATATTTTTTTATCGACCGTAGAAGTGACCCTTGCAGCCAATACAGTTACTTTAGCCTGCAATTCCTGCGAAAAAGTGGAACCGAGGCTCATACTCAAAACAAACAGTATACAAATGGATTTATGCAACATGGATCTGTAAAGCTATAAATGAAACAATATTTTTTGCGATTTCTTTCTTGGAAGTAAGTTCAATATTTTTTTCTGTCCCGGCCTTATCAATAATGGTCACCTTATTGGTATCACCCCCAAAACCTGCACCTGCATCTTTCAATGAATTCAGGATGATGCAATCCGCATTCTTAGAGCGTAGCTTGGCAAGTGCATTCTCTTTTTCATTGTTAGTTTCGAGTGCAAACCCGGCTATAAACTGGTTGGCCCTTTTCTGCTGCCCCAGGTATTGTAAGATATCTTTTGTTTTGAAAAGAGACAACTGAAGATCCCCCGATTGTTTTTTTATTTTTTCATTTGCCACACTTACCGGCGTGTAATCCGCTACTGCGGCTGACATAATGGTTATATCCGTTGTTGGAAATGCCGCTTCACAGGCTGTAAACATTTCAGCAGCCGATATTACCTGTATAACCCGGATGCCACGATAATTGGTTTTTTGCTGCGTGGGGCCGGTAACCAGCAATACATCAGCTCCCTGTAGATACAATTCTTCCGCCAAAGCAAATCCCATTTTGCCGGATGAATGATTGCCGATAAAACGTACCGGGTCTATCGCTTCATAAGTTGGGCCAGCCGTGACCAATGCCTTTTTTCCGGCCCATACTTTTGCCCTGAAAAAATTCTCTTCCAGGAAAGTAATGATTTCTTCAGGTTCAGCCATCCGTCCATCGCCAAAAAGGCCGCTGGCCAGTTCACCATTTGCTACGGGAATGATGCTGTTACCGTGTTCCCTGAGCAGGGAAATATTTTTTTGTGTAGCGGGATGATGCCACATATCTTCATCCATAGCAGGCGCAACAGCTACCGGGCAGGTAGCGGAAAGATACACAGCCAGCAGGAGGTTATCGCATAAGCCATGCGCCATCTTTGCCAATGTATTACAACTCAGGGGGGCCATCACAAACACATCTGCCCAGCGCCCCAGCATCACATGGTTGGCCCATTCATCGCCTTCTGCCAGGTCAACAATCACCTTATTTTTAGAAAGTGTGGAAAGAACGAGTGGAGAAACAAAATCTTTGGCGGCAGGTGTCATGATCACCTTCACTTCTGCCCCTGCTTTTACCAGCAAACGCACCAACAGGATGGATTTGTAAGCAGCGATGCTTCCGGTGATGCCGATTAGTATTTTTTTTTCTTGGAGCATGGGGTGTTGTGGGCGAAAAGTGAATGGTGAATGGTGAATTGGCAATGGTCAATATAATTGAAGGATACAACAATATCATTGATTATTATTCACCATTCACCATTGCCTATTCACTATTCCCCCTCAAAATAACAAAAAACGACAGTTCATCACTGTCGTTCATGTATCATTTGAGAAAGATTTAGCTTATCTGAACAGATCACTCTCGTTATTTCTCCGGTAGTACACTTTGCCTTCCATGAATTCCTGGGTAGCCAGGATCGAGGGATTTGGCATTTTTTCATAGGCACGTGAGATCTCGATCTGCTCTTTGTTCTCATGAATTTCTTCCAGGCTGTCTGTATGGCTGGCAAATTCTTCCAGTTTATTATGCAGTTCTTCCCTCAGGGAAATATTAATCTGGTTAGCCCTCCTGGCAATGATAGCAATAGACTCATACAGGTTGCCTGTTTTGTCTTTGATCTCAACCAGGCTCTTGGTTTCAATCACACTGGCGGTATTAGCGCTCATTTGTCTTCTTAACTTGCTCATTTTTCAGGTTTTTTAAAGCGTTATCTGATTGTGTTTTGTATTTGTTTACTTCTTCCAGGTATTTACTGTCAGTGAACCGGTCGCTGAAATCAATGCATTCCGACAATACTTTTTGAAATCTTTCTTTCTGCTTCTCTTCGTAACTCATCTCGGCATACTTGTAATACGCTTTGATCATTTGTAATTTATACTCATCCGATCTTTTAGAATCAGGGAAGTTATCTGATACGTTCCCGAAGGCGATGGCTGCTGCTTTATAGAAACCAAGGTTATAATACAGTTCAGCGCTTTTGAAATCTTTCAGTTCCAGTTTCTCCCGGCACAGGTCTATAATATCCGTTGCATCTTTTACCCTCGGGGAAGTAGGGTGTGTATTGATAAAGGCCTGCATTAACTGCATGGTCTTATTGGTATTGGTCTGGTCCAGTTCTACTTTGGGGGATTGTTTAAAATAACAATAGGCCCGCATATAATCACATTCCTCACTCTTTGGGCTGGTAGGGAAATTCTCTACAAAATTCTTGAAAAGGTTCTCCGCATTCAGGTAATCTTTCTGGTAGTAATAAGAATAGGCGAATTTATAATACATATCCTCGTAACGCGTAGTTCCTTTTACGTATGGGAATATGTCTTCAAAGAGCTGTTGGGCCAGGCTGTAATTCTTGTTTGCATAGTATTGCTCGGCCATTTTGTATTTATACTCATAATCCTTGCTCTTCATGATCTTACCAAACTTATTGGAACAAGAAGAGGCCAGCAACACTACCGATACTAAAAACAGAACGATCCTATTCATACAAGTTGGCAAAATTAGTTATTTGCGGGCAATTTATAAACTCGGATTCTTGTTTAGGCTTCCGGGTAGTTAAGAAATACATAAAAACCAGCTTTGAGCCGTTAGCTACGAGCTTCGAGCGTGGAAAATTGCCTTTGTCCGTGCTTCAAAACTCCTCGCTGCCCTTTTTCACCTAAAAAGGCCGCCTAAGGCAGCCTTTTTATGGTTATTTCAAAAGAAAGCAGGTTATTTATCCCCTTCTCCTTCCTGTAATTTTGCTTTGATCTCTGCCAGCGCACCTAAATCGCCCAAAGTAGTTTTTTCTACTTTAGCCTGGATGTTCTTCACCGCTTTCTTGGTGTTATCAGAATCAATCTTGGCTTCTTTCTTGGCAGCTTCTTTGGTTTCTGCTTCCTGCTGCTCCCAGATACGTGCGTGGCTTAATACGATACGCTTTTCATTACGATCGAATTCGATCACCATGAACTGGGCAGTTTCATCAGCCTGAACTTGCTTTCCGTCTTCCTTATTCAGATGGCGGTTAGGGGTAAATCCTTCCAGGCCATACTGCAATTGTACCAGAGCGCCTTTGTCGTCCTTGCGGGTAACTGTGCCTTCATGGATGGTACCAATGGCAAAGGTGGCTTCCAGTGAATTCCAGGGATCTTCTTCCAGTTGCTTATGCCCTAACTGTAATTTGCGGTTCTCTTTATCAATACTTAAGATAATGATATCGATCTGTTCACCCACTTTGGTATAATCCGTTGGATGATTGAAACGCTTTAACCAGCTCAGGTCGCTGATATGGATCATGCCACCAATACCAGGTTCCAGTTCAACAAATACACCATAAGGAGTGATGTTCTTCACCAAACCTTTGTGTTTGCTGCTTTCAGGGAATTTGGTTTCGATGGTATTCCATGGATCCTGGCTCATTTGTTTGATGCTCAGGCTCATTTTACGTGAATCTTTATCCAGTGTCACCACTTTTGCTTCGAACTCATCTCCCAATTTGAAGAATTCCTTCGCGTTGATCGGGGTATTGGCCCAGGTGATTTCAGATACGTGTACAAGTCCTTCCACACCAGGCTGAATTTCGAGGAACGCACCGTAATCTTCAATATTTACTACTTTGCCTTTAACAACAGAGCCTTCAGCTAAACCTTCAGGCAGCACATCCCATGGATGTGGGGTCAGTTGTTTCAGACCTAAGCTGATACGCTTTTTGTCGTCGTCGAAATCCAGTACCACTACCTGTAATTTCTGGTCCATTTTCACCACTTCGCTTGGGTGAGAGATACGTCCCCATGAAATATCGGTAATGTACAAGAGGCCATCCAAACCGCCCAGGTCCATGAACGCACCGAAATCTGTGATGTTCTTCACCACGCCTTCCAGTACCTGGCCTTTTTCTAGTTTGCTCATGATCTCCGCACGCTGTGCTTCGATATCGCTTTCGATCAATGCTTTATGCGATACAACGGCATTCTTAATGGCTTCGTTGATCTTTACTACTTTGAATTCCATAGTCTTACCTACAAACTGGTCGTAATCCGTTACAGGTTTTACATCAATCTGTGAACCTGGTAAGAATGTTTCCATACCGAATACATCCACGATTAATCCACCTTTTGTTTTGCTGGTTACAGTACCGGTAATTACTTCGCCTGTCTTATGAACTTCAACGATCCTTTCCCAGGCACGATATATACGGGCTGATTTACGGCTCAAATTAAGGTTGCCCTGGCGGTCTTCTTTTTCAACCACCATTACTTCCACTTCATCACCGATCTTCAATCCCTGAATATCGCGGAATTCATTCAGCGAAACCAGTCCGTCACTTTTAAAACCGATGTTTACAACCACATCTGTTTTAGTCAAAGCAACAACAGATCCTCTTACGATCTCGCCATCTTCAATCTGTACGAAAGTGTCATCATACACTTTATCGTATTTCATTCTTTCGGTTTCGGCATAATGACTCACGTTACGTTTGTCAATGCTCCAGTCAAAATCATCATGCGCTGTTTCTATAACAGGCGCAATAGCCACTGCTACAGGTGCAGCTTCCACCACAGTTTCTGCTTCAGGAGCAGCTTCTGCTACAGGTGCATTTGTTGTCGCAGTAGTAACTTCTACAGCTTCTGAAGCTGCAGTGTTCTCCTGTGCATCTGCGTTTAGTTGTTTGTTAATGAATTTCATACAAAACCCGACGGTTTTATTTCGGGGCTGCGAAGGTAAGGAAATGA
>JBKJPR010000386.1:0-3975 GCA_046594275.1 Sediminibacterium sp. | reverse complement strand
GGACTCTCATTGAACCGGAAGTTTTTAACAGGGAACTGGATCTTACCATTCTCTATATAAAAAGTTCCGTCACGGGTAAGGCCGGTAAGTAGTAATGTTTGGGGATCAACATTTCTGATATACCAGAAACGGGTAACCAGTATGCCTTTCTCCGTGTTTTTGATCATGTCTTCCAATGAAGCGTTTCCTCCTTCCATTATCACACGGAATGCGGGCGGGTGTGCTTCCACCCCTTTTTTTTCTGCCCAATAACGTGAATATGACAAGGTCTTCACCACCCCTTTGTCTACCCATAGGGTTTTACGTTGGGGGCGCCCATCACCACTAAATGTAGCGAATGGAAGGTCAGGGTGCAAAGGATCAGAATAAATGGTCACTTTCTCATCGAACAATTTTTCACCCAACCGGGTGCCACCACCTTTTTTGCTCATGTAGCTGCGGCCCTCATCAGCACTTCTTGCATCAAAACCTCCAAACAGATTGCCCATCATATCACTGGCTGCCAGTGGTTCCAGAATAACGGTATACTTACCTGGTTCAATGGCTTTGGCGCTTGCCGAACCGTTTGCTTTAGAAGCGGCAATTTTTGTTAAAGCCAGTGTATCCAGTTTGGAAGCATCGTTATAACTTTTGCTCACATAACCGGAGCCTGTCCCTTCCTGGTTTCTTAAGGTAACCGAAAAGGATACATCTGTATCGCGATTGTAAGCAAACAGCCCTTTAGAATTTATCATAGCATTGAAGCCGGTAGTATTCTCCAAATAGCCTGCTGCTTCGAGCTTTCCTTCTTTAGCCACTTTCAAACTTTTGGCTACATCATCCGCTCTTTTATCGGGATTCATAGCGGCTGTGGATACTTTGTACCCAACCGCATCAAGAAAGGTTTGCGGGCCGAGTAATGGCATGTACTCGGGGTTTTCAGGTGCAAGCAGGGCAAGTTCCTCTGCACGTCGAACCACTTTTTCAAGCGATTTGTCATCAAACTCATTTACAGTAGCAGTGCCCGATCTTTTGCCGAATGCTGAAGTCACAGCTAATGACATCTGGCTGATATCACCTGCTGTTGATACTGCATTTCGGGCATAACGGATATTGCCACCTTCAGAGCCATTGAGGTTGACGGTGCATTCATCTGCTTTAGAAAAGCTTACTGTTTTCTTCAGTATGGCCTGTGCTTCTTCTTTACTTAATATTGACATATCAGTATTTTAAATTTTTCTTGCTGTATTAATTACATTCACTCCATTAAAGCGTGCAGTGGAACTGCCATGGGATACTGCATTTGATTGTGCCGGTTGTCCTTTACCATCATTGAAGGCGCCACCTAAACGGTAGTCATCTTTATCTGCCAGGTCGGTAAGTGAATTCCAGAATTCCTGTGTATTGGCCTGGTAAGCAACATCACGCAGCATACCGGTGATCTGGCCATTCTTTATCTCGTAGAATGTTTGGCCGCCAAACTGGAAATTATAACGTTGCTGGTCGATAGAGAAAGATCCATCCCCTATAATATAAATTCCTTTTTCAACATTCTTGATAAGATCATCGACGCTGCGTTTTACTTTGCCCGGCTGTAAAGACACATTGGGCATACGCTGAAACTGCACATCAGCCCAGCTTTGCGAGTAGCAACAGCCATGCGATTCTTTTTCGCCAATGATATGCGCCTGGTCGCGGATGGCCTGGTAATTGACCAGTGTTCCGTCTTTAATCAGGTTCCACTCTTTGCATTTTACGCCTTCATCATCCCAGCCAACAGCGCCCAAAGACCCGGTTTGTGTTTTATCCGCTACAATATTTACCAATTTACTGCCGAAGTTGAAATTCTTAGCCCGCCATTTATCAAGGGTTAAGAAACTGGTGCCTGCATAATTCGCTTCATATCCCAATACCCGGTCCAGTTCTGTAGGATGGCCCACAGATTCATGGATGGTTAACCAAAGATGGGAAGGATCCAGTACCAGGTCATATTTACCCGGTTCAACTGTTTTCGCCTTGATCTTCTGCGCTACATCCGCGGTTGCGGCTTTCATATCTTCCAGTATATCGTACCTGTTCTTATACCTGGTAACCACACCACTCACTTTTTCGTTGGCTAAAGGGGTCAGGTATTCATATCCCATGCCAACCGGTGAACTTAGCGACCTTCGTGTATCGAACTTACCATTCGCCATGTCAATTTTGGTGACATTAAACGTGGGATATATACGGTGAATATCCTGGTCTATATAAGAGCCGTCTGTGGAAGCAAAATATTTTTGTTCATTAACAGCAAATATGGCGGAGTTAACAAAGTTGGCGCCGTTCTGCATGGCCAAAGAATTGGCAGATAACAGCAGGTCCACTTTTTCCTTTAATGGAACTGCAAATGCATTCTTTTCTATTGGCGCTTTCCAGCTTACTTCTCCAAATCCTTTTTGTGGGGCCAGTTGAACAGATTCCCCCTG
Source organism: Sediminibacterium sp. (assembly GCA_046594275.1). GTDB lineage: Bacteria > Bacteroidota > Bacteroidia > Chitinophagales > Chitinophagaceae > Sediminibacterium. Next base: position 1,528 of record JBKJPR010000386.1, on the reverse strand, counting down.
TATCTTTGCGTTGGCTTTGGCAACAGCCACAGCCCTTTCAGCTATTTTCGCAATGTTTTCTTTGGTAACATTATCTGAAGCGGCAAAACCCCAGCAGCCATTGGCCAATACACGAACGCCTGCACCAAATGATTCGGTATTGGCAACCCCCTGTATCTTGTTTTCGCGGGTAGAAACAAACTGGTTCAGGTAGCGGGCTATGCGTACATCAGCATACGTTGCTCCTTTGGCTTTGGCAGCATTCAATGCAACGTCGGCCAATTGTTTTTTCATTGCCACATCCATCGCATCATACAAAGCCGCTAATGGATCGATGGTCCTGCCTAAGAGAAATGATTTGGGTATCGTTATTGCCCCAAGGGTCATTGCAGACATCTGCAGAAAGTCTTTTCTTTTCAAAATGGCGCCCCCTTTTTTTTGATTAAATGCAATCTATTGATTTTTTAAACGCTTTTAATACCGGTTATAATATTTATTCTCAAACCATAAAAAGCCGCAGGAAACCAGGAAAATAAGGAAGAACCATATCTTGTTAACTTCTACCTGCTGTGGCAGTAATGTTTTTTGGTTTGATCCTGTAGCTACCGAATGATTCTGTTCATATTGTTTAATGGCCTGCGTTCTGTTATAGGCATGCAAATTTTTCCAATCGCTATCGCCATAGGCATACCAATGATAAGTATAGCCATTCAATTGGATACCCGTTTGCCAACCTTCCTTATACGCCCAGAATTTCCCGGTCCATTCATAAGGCAGCTGGTAATGATTTGTAAGATGAACTGTTGTTCCTTGCACCTGTGCCTGCGGGATACCGGTTTTACTTGTCTGAAGAATAATAGTAACCGGACCATTGACGCGGGGTAGTGTGGGTGCAATGTTCCATGTTTCTTCCTCCATTTTTTTTGGCGCAGCTTTTTGTAACAGGTCAGCCCATACCTGATCATAATCGGTTTTGTTGCCTGAAAGCGCCCAGCTATATGTATCAGGTAAAGTACTGAATAATATCCTGCCTGAACCATGCAACACACTGTTCACAAAGACCCTGTTCTGATTATCTGCCACTAAAGGCAGGGTTCCGTTTTGTACGCGTATGAATAGTGGACGCTCCATCGTAAGCGGTTGCAATTTAGAGGTGCTATCAATTAGATTTACATGAATTTGCTGCTGTTGCCAGTTATTGCCGTGCAAGAGAGGAAACTGTGTTGCATAAAAAGAGGAATGTTGGGGTATAGTATCCGCTCTAACGATCAACCCTTTGCTTTTTTGCACTATGGCAGTTTGCAGGATTGTCAATTCCTGTTTACTCATGGAGGCAAGCGCTGTTATATCGGCTATGATGATATCAAATTTATCTAACAGCGATGCTGTAATACGGTCAACATTGAATGGCTCTGTATTCAAATATTCTTTGCCATATTTGTTTTTGCTGATCGCTGTCCTTACTATCACTTGGTAACCTTTCTGTGCAAGCCAATTTTTTAAGAACCTGTTCTCAAAATCAGGTGAGGAAGCCAGGATCAATACACCC
>JBKJPR010000326.1:0-2710 GCA_046594275.1 Sediminibacterium sp. | reverse complement strand
TTTGTCTTTTTCTGTACGGAAACGCTGCAAGGCATTGTTGTATAATCTTTCGAATACCTGCAATTTTTCCGGTCTGATCGTTTTATAGACTGCTAATTCATACCCTTTACTGATCTGCTTTTTTACATCCGTACCGCCTAAAGCCTGCATGCGGTAAGCAAAATGCTGCGCAGCTTCTGTGTAAGCTGAATCGTTCAGCGTGGTTAAGGATTGCAAAGGTGTATTGGTTCGGATTCTTCGGGGAGAACACACTTCACGGGCAGTGCCATCAAATGTGATCATGGAAGGATAAGGGGCAGTGCGTTTCCAGTAAGTATAAAGCGCTCTGCGGTACTGATCACAACTATCACTTTTTTTCCATGAAGCGCCGTTCCAGGGCGACATCCAGATACCATCGGGTTGATAAGGAAAAACACCGGGGCCATACATTTTCTCACACAATAATCCACTCACCAGTAAGGCCTGGTCGCGCAATTGTTCGGCAGACAACCGCACACGCGGTCCTCTTGCATACAGTTTATTATAGGGATCTTTCTCAAGTGTTTCCTTATCCAGTTTAGCATCCTGACGGTAAGTGGCCGACAGGACTATCTCCTTTATTAATTTTTTCAGATCCCACTGGTAATCATTCATCAGCTTCCATGATAAGTGATCCAGCAATGCTTTGTGTGTGGGTTGAATACCCTGCGTGCCCAGGTCCTCTAATGTTTCTGCTATGCCCTGGCCAAAGAATTGTTCCCAGATCCTGTTCACAATCGTTCTCGAGGTTAATGGATTTTTTTTATCCGTAACCCACATAGCCAATCCCAGCCGGTTCCTGGGAGCGTTTGCGGGAAGCTTTCCTAAAGACCTTGGCACATCGGCCTGCACTTCTTTTCCTTTTACCAGCCAGTTGCCTCTTTCAAAAACATGGGTCGGCCGGAACATATCTTTCGGGTTCTCAACCATTACAGGTGTGATGGTTGCATTCTTTGAATACAGCAGGTCATAGAAGTATTTGTGAGCGCTGTCATAGCCCGGTTTTTCTTTACCCGGAAATGGCTTTGTCAAAAAAAACCAATCAAACTGCATTCCGGTTTCTTCCGGCGTTTTGAGGTTTGCATTGGTGTACGTAAAAAATAAATGATGTGCTCCTGCGGATGGAGGCATTGGGAAAGAAGCTATTTTCCATGAGCCTTTTGAATTGTCAACAGCAATGCGCTGCAAAATGGGGCCATCGGGTTTATCCAGATGTATCACCCATTTGCCACCGGTTTTCCAACTGATGTAACGATATAATACCTGCGAGCGATCTGCCAGGTTCACATGAGGTATCCTTGCCACCGCTTTATTCCGCAGCACCAGCCATTTTGTATCAGACAATGCGCTGTTGGTCATTTGATCCGCTGATATTGAATTGATGGCCGGTTGTTCAGTTTTTACAAACCGGATCAATTCTTTTTCCCTGTCTGCTGCATTTGTTTGCAGCCATTGTTTCAACTGGAGAAATTTTATACTGTCGGCTTTGTGATACTCACGCAATAAAGGATAATCATCATAGGTATCTTCATCTCTTGTATTGTTAAAGAATGCCATGAATTTATAATATTCTTCATGGCGGAATGGGTCATAGGGATGGCTATGGCATTGCACACAGGAAAACGTGGTACCCATCAAAGCTTCCCAGGTTGTGTTTACCCGGTCAAGGATAGCGGCTGTTCTGAATTCTTCATTCTCGGTGCCACCTTCATCATTGGTCATGGTGTTGCGGTGAAAAGCAGTGGCAATGAATTGAGGGTCACCGGGATCGGGTAACAGGTCGCCCGCCAGTTGTTCCATTAAAAATTCATTGTAGGGTTTGTTTTCATTAAAGGCATGTATCAGCCAGTCGCGGTAGCGCCAGATAGAACGCCGGTCATCTCTTTCATATCCCTTGGTATCTGCATACCTGGCGAGGTCCATCCACATGGATGCCCAGCGTTCACCATAATGTGGCGATGACAAAAGGGTATCAACCAATTTTTCATAGGCATCAGGCCTTGTATCCTTTATAAATTTTTCTGCGAGTAAGGAAGAAGCAGGCATTCCGGTAATATCAAGACTCAGCCTGCGTACAAGCGTTGCTTTATCTGCTTCAGGTGATGGCCGCAATCCTTCCTCCTGTATTCGTGTATATATAAACTGATCAACCGGTGTCTTTATCCAATCTTTTCCACCCGTGGTTCCAAAAAACCAGTTATCTACTTTTGGCAGATCTGTTTTTTCAACCGGTGTATAGGCCCAGTGATCACCCCATTTCGCCCCTTCTTTGATCCATTGTTTTAAAGTGTTGATCTCTTTTGGGGTCAAAGGTTCATGCCGGTAAGGCATTCTTTCTTCAGGATCGGAAAGGTTAAGGCGGCGGATCATTTCACTATGTGAAGGATCGCCGGGGATGATAGCGGGTTTACCTGATTTATTAATGGCTAATGCATCTGAACGGAACAACAAACTAAAACCGCTTTGCCGCTTAACGCCGCCATGACAGGTAATGCATTTTTTATTGAATATGGGTTTGACCTCCGTATTATAATCTACAGGAGATCCACTGGTAAGAAAGACTAAAACCGAAACGCATGCAACAAGCACAAGAATGGTCAGCAACTTCTTACGGGTAAGTAATGATTTCATGGCAGGCAGAAACTGGTCTTTTAAAATTACCAATAAATTGATAGTTTCCGTGAATCATTTG
>JBKJPR010000035.1:0-11813 GCA_046594275.1 Sediminibacterium sp. | reverse complement strand
AAAACAAATGCTACCAGGATGCGTTTCATGAATTCAAAAATAAGGAATGTTAAAAGCCCACAACGATACAATTCGTTAAAATAACGCATCCACGTATCCAGAAATTGTATGAAGTATCATTACTACCCACAATTTGCTCACCACTCACAACCCCAAACTACAAACCCCAAACTACAAACCGCTATAAGTTTCCCCTCATCTCCTGCTCCCGTTCAATGGCTTCGAATAAAGCTTTGAAATTCCCTTTTCCGAAGCTCTTGGCGCCTTTACGCTGTATGATCTCGAAGAAAAGCGTGGGCCTGTCTTCTATGGGTTTGGTAAATATCTGGAGCAGGTAGCCTTCTTCATCGCGGTCTACCAGTATACCCAGTTCTTTCAGGGGGGCCAGGTCTTCGTCAATATGTCCTACCCTGTCAAGCAGGTCATCGTAATAAGAAGTAGGCACTTTCAGGAATTCGACACCCCTGTTCTGCAGGTCAGTAACAGTTTTCACTATATCCGCAGTGGCAAGCGCCACGTGCTGGCAACCTTCCCCATCATAATAATCGAGGTATTCCTCCACCTGCGATTTCTTTTTGCCCTCTGCGGGTTCATTGATCGGAAACTTAACGAACCCGTTCCCATTACTCATCACTTTACTCATAAGGGCCGAGTATTCGGTTGAGATATCCGTATCATCAAAGGTCAGTATATTACGGAAACCCATCACTTCTTCATAAAATTTAACCCATGGGTTCATCTGGTTCCAGCCCACATTGCCTACACAATGGTCAACATAGAGTAAACCGGCCTGTGGAGGGTTATACGCAGTTTCCCATACCCGGTAGCCGGGCAGGAAAACACCGGTATAATTCTTTCTTTCTACAAACAGGTGTACGGTTTCTCCATAGGTATAAATACCGCTCAATACCACTTCCCCGGCATCATCTGATAAGGTAACCGGATCCAGGTAGCTCTTACCGCCACGCGCAGTGGTTTGTTGCCAGGCATCTGTGGCATCTTCTACTTTTAGTGCCAGCATTTTTACCCCATCCCCATGTTTGTAAATATGATCGGCCATTTCATTCTGGCTCCTGAGTGGCGTGGTAAAGACAAACGTCAGTTTATTTTGACGCACCGCGTAACTGGCCCTGTCTTTCAACCCGGTTTCAGGACCTGCATAGGCAAGACTTTGAAAACCAAAAGCTGTTTTATAAAAATGAGCCGCCTGTTTGGCATTGCCCACATAAAATTCAACATAATCCGTTCCCTGCAAAGGGAGAAAATCTGATGGCTCATTGCGAGCTGCAGTATTACGCGAAGCTGTTTCCATAAAAAAATTTGATAGTGGTTCAAGACACAGGAATCAAGATGCAAGAATCAAGCCTAAGGCATGTAGCGTTCGGCGTTAAGCGTTCGCATCCATGGCCAGTGCCTCCATCAACAAACAGTAACAAAAGCGTTTGTCGTTAAATAATTTATGGGGATAATCGGGGATCATTCGTGACAAAATTAGATTATTTAACTGAATATGTCTGTTCTGTCCGAAACGCACGAAGACAGTTTGTCGAAAAAAATTGTAAATTCGCTAAATGAGCAAAAATAAATCACATACCAATGGGCACAAAAAGGTTATTGACCCGAAGGAGGGTTTGTGGGTAAAAAGAGATGCTGACTCCGGCAAATTTTGTGACCCGAAAGAAGCTCCAAAACCATTTAAAGGTGTTAGAAAAGAAGCTTTGGATAAGCTGGGATCTACACTTAATAAGCTTGCAAAATATGACAAAAAATAATCCTGGGATTCATTATTTAAATATTGATGATTTCAGGATAATCTTTGAACAACTATTATCAGCTCAGGAGGAATATTCAGAAGACCTGCCACCGTTTGATACAAGATATCCCAACCGTCTGGAATCAATAATTAATCAGGTTCAGGCAACTTATTTTAAAGAAGAACTCTACAAAGATTTTGCCACTAAAGCTGCAATCTTTTTCTATTTACTAAACAAAGATCATCCTTTTGTAAATGGTAACAAGCGAATCTCTGTTGTGGCTTTGTATGAGTTTTTAGAAAGAAATGTTTCTGAACTTTATATAAGTGAAGAAAGCTTATCAAATGACTTTTTTGAAATGGCTATTAAAGCCGCTGGAAGCCTGCCTGATAATATGGAAGAAGTCTTGAGTTATCTCAAAGAAAAAATAACGTCTTTTATAGTTACCGAGTAGTTTCTCCTGGAGTAGACATCAGTTGTAATGTTAATTGCTTCTTCTTAACTCTTCCCTATCTTCGCCACACATTAACCATTATGAATATAGGCATTCTCGGTGGGGGACAATTGGGACGTATGTTATTACAGGCATCAGCGAATTATGTTGTAGAAACGCATGTCCTGGAAAACGATGAAAACTGTCCGGCTGCGCATCTCTGTCATCATTTTACGAAAGGGGATATCACAGATTTTGATACTGTTTATAATTTTGGCAGAGGACTGGATGCGATCACCATTGAAATAGAATCTGTTAATGTAGATGCGCTTGAAAAATTAGAAACAGAAGGCGTAAAGGTATACCCTAAGCCCTCCGCCATCCGCATCATCAAGAATAAGATTACGCAGAAAGAATTTTATGCGCACCATCAGATTCCTACTTCAGAATTTATGGTAACGCATAACCGGGAAGAACTGCAAAAATATATTGCTTTTCTGCCTGCTGTACACAAGCTTGCCCAGGGGGGGTACGACGGCAAAGGGGTTGAAGTGCTGGCTACTGCAGGTGATCTAGTAAAAGGATTTGATTCCCCCTCCGTTTTGGAGAAGAGGGTCAACATTAAAAAAGAGATTGCGATCATTGTGGCTATGAATGATGCAGGGGAAACTGTTTTGTATCCACCCGCTGAAATGATATTTGACCCCGTATTGAACCTATTGGATTACCAGGTCAGCCCCGCCATCTTACCTGAAGAAACCATCTGGAAGATCGAGGCCATCGCTTTAAAACTGGTGAGGGAATTAAAAAGCCCCGGGCTGTTTGCAGTAGAATTATTCATAGATAAAAATGATGAAGTGCTGGTGAATGAAACTGCCCCCCGTGTACACAACAGTGGCCATCATACCATTGAAGCTAATTATTCCAGCCAGTTCGATATGCTCTGGCGCATCATACTCGGCTACCCGTTGGGAAATACAGATCCTGTTCTTCCCTCAGCTATTGTAAACATCCTGGGAGCGGAAGGTTATATCGGCGATGCAAAATATGAAGGACTTGAGGAAGTCTTGAAAATGGATAATGTATTTGTACACCTCTATGGCAAATCACAAACCAAGCCCGGCCGAAAAATGGGGCATGTGACTATCATGAACAAAGACTACTCTGACCTGACTTATAAAGCACACAGGATCAAACATATCCTGAAAGTAATTGCATAAGAAGCTGTTTAAAAATAAAATATTTATTTGCCATTGAGCAGTTGGTCCGGCGACCATTGATGTTTAGAAGATGTAATGAGTAATTACTGATCTGCCTGTTTTGTATTGCCGCGTCCCTAAGGGCGTGGAATGAAATGTCCCCCTTTATTATAGCGGGGACTTCAGTCCCGAGTGTTTTTTGGATGAGAACATACCATGAAATAAAAAATCAACAGACCCGGCGCTAAAGCGCCACTATAGAATTATCTGTGGTCTTATCTCCACGCCCTAAAGGACGCGGCAAAAAAAAATTTGAGGAAACTTCTTCAAAATATTCAAAGTCTGGCGATCAACTAATTTTTAATGTGTTATTTGTATAATCTTTTTTAAACAGCTTCTAAGCTTTGAACGGCCTTTTTTCATTGTACCTGATCTTCCGCACGTTCAACGGTTTAAGGAACCCTATACCGATAAGGCTTTTGGTCTGCAAACCCGGTGATGTATTGGTGGCGCCGAATAAACGGATATCATCATCATAGATCATATCCAGGCTATAGGTAGCGGAAAAAAACCGGTTGATCTTGAAAGAAAACAGGTTGGTCATGAACAGGTCTATATTCTGCGGACGGTTCTGGTAGTTGGAAAACAGGTCGATCCTTCCTTTATACGTAACATTTTTAGCTATCACTGCATTGTTATAATTGAGGGTAATAAAAGCCCCCAACTGGGTAATGATGAAATCACCCGCCGGTATCCCGTACACCCCTTTTTGCGCCAGTTTTTTATTGGTCACAATAGTAGAACGCGAAGTAAGCGGCGAAAGGAATATGGATATCTTATCAGTGGGTTTATTATCAAATCCGGCCGAGAGAATTAAATAAGCAGGAGATAAAAACGAGGAAGAGAAATCGCCTATATTATTCGAGTATGTATACCCATCAAAGAACTGGGAACGGAAATTAAACAGGGTTGACAGGTACCATTTACCCAGGGTATCCATCTTGTAACCATATTTGCTCAGGTAGTCAAAACGGTCATCATTTTTGCGGCTGCCCAGGCTGGTGGCCTGCAAATAGCCCAGGTTTACATCCAGGTTATTATCCCAACTATGGCGGTCTTTTTTAAAAAAGAAAAAATAGTTGAAATAAGCGTTTACGCTTAGTGAAAAATTATCGCCCCCAGCCGCCCAATTACTCAATGAACCCTGGGCCAGGTTAAAGCTCATCAATCCCCCACTTTTCCAGTTCCACTTGCTGGTATCGGCTTCTTTTTTAATGGTTCGGGAAGTTTCATTACGCAGCCTGCCAACCACAATATCCTGCCCTGTAACTATATAACCACACCATAACGCTGCGATAAACACAACCATTTTCTTCATCCTCACGCCAGTTTTGGCCGCAAAACTAATGGTTATGATGAATTTTCAGGAAACAAGTGCTGACAATCTGGCATTTCACCGTTGATTTTCAGTATTTTTGCATCCCTAAATTGGTAAGAATGGAAATATTGGAATTAGCAGGCAAAGTACATGACGAGAACCGTCAGGGCGAAGCCTATAATCCCATGGATATAGTGGTAAAATCTTACCAGAAACGATTTTATATCGAAAGTTATGGCTGTGCTATGAATTTTGCCGACAGTGAAGTGGTGGCGTCTATCCTGAATAGTGAGGGTTTTGGCGCGACAGCCAATTTTGAAGAGGCTGATCTTATCCTGGTAAATACCTGTTCCATACGCGAAAAAGCGGAAGTGACCATCAGAAAAAGACTCACTGAATTCCGCAAGACAAAAGAAAGCAGGCCTGGTGTACTGATTGGTATTCTGGGATGTATGGCAGAACGTTTAAAATCAAAACTGCTGGAAGAAGAGAAACTGGTCGACATGGTGGTGGGTCCGGATGCGTACAGGAGTTTGCCGGGGCTGGTAGAAGAAGCACAGTCGGGTCAGAAAGGCGTAAATGTGTTGCTTAGCCGTGATGAGACGTATGCTGATATCTCTCCTATACGTTTAAATAGTAATGGCGTTACCGCTTTTGTTTCCATCATGAGGGGCTGTAACAATATGTGCAGTTTCTGTGTGGTGCCATTTACCCGCGGCCGTGAACGGAGCAGGGATGCTGATTCGATATTGGCAGAAGTGAAAGATCTTACTGATAAAGGTTACAGGGAAGTAACCTTGCTGGGCCAGAATGTGGACAGCTATTACTGGATAGATGAACAGCATGATGTAACAGTCACCTTTGCAAAATTATTGGAGAAAGTAGCGCTGGTATCACCTCTCATGCGTGTTCGTTTCAGCACATCACACCCGAAAGATATTACAGATGAAGTATTGTATACCATGGCCAGGTTTGATAACATCTGCAAATACATTCACTTACCCGTACAAAGTGGCAGCAACCGCATATTGCAATTGATGAACCGCACCTATACAAGGGAATGGTATATTGCCAAAGTGAACCGTATCCGTGAAATATTGCCCGGCTGCGGTTTAAGTACCGATATGATTACTGGCTTTTGTACTGAAACAGAAGAGGACCACAGGGAGTCCTATTCGTTAATGGAGTATTGCAAATACGACCTGGCTTATATGTATTACTACAGCGAAAGGCCCGGTACGCTTGCCGAAAGAAGGTATGAGGATGATGTGCCGGAAATTATCAAAAAAACAAGGTTGCAGGAAATCATTGCACTGCACCGCATTCATTCACTGGAAAGCATGCAGCGTGATGTAAACAAAACATTCAAAGTGCTGATAGAGGCCAACTCCAAAAAAACGGATGCCGACTGGCACGGAAGAACGGATCATAACAAAGTGGTCATTTTCCCTAAAGCACACTATACCCTGCAAAAAGGCGATTACGTTCAGGTAAAGATCAACTCCTGTACCGCCGGAACCTTGCTCGGAGAGATCGTAATAAGTAATTGATAATTAAACCCATGGATTTACAAAGTATTAAAAACCGTTTCAGCATTATAGGTAACTCTCCCGCACTCAACCATGCACTCAATACCGCTGTGCAGGTGGCTGCTACTGACCTTACTGTACTGATTGTGGGAGAAAGTGGAGTAGGTAAGGAAGTCTTCTCACAGATCATTCACGCCCTCTCTTCGCGCAAGCATAACCCTTTTATTGCCGTTAACTGCGGCGCCATACCGGAAGGCACCATTGACTCGGAATTATTCGGCCATGAAAAAGGCGCTTTTACCGGCGCTGTTGACAGCCGTAAAGGTTATTTCGAAACCGTGAATGGCGGTACCATTTTCATGGATGAAATTGGCGAAATGCCGCTCGGTACACAAGCCCGGTTATTGCGTGTATTAGAGACAGGCGAATTCATCCGCGTAGGGTCTTCAAAAGTACAGAAAACGGATGTGCGGGTGATTGCTGCCACCAACAGGGAATTGCTGGAATTTACCCAGAAAGGGCGTTTCAGGGAAGACCTGTATTACCGTTTAAGCACAGTGCCCATCCGTGTACCTTCCCTGCGAGACAGGAAAGAAGACATCCAGCTTCTTTTCAGAAAGTTCGCAGTGGATTTTGCAGAAAGATATAAGACTACACCGGTACAACTGGATGATGAAGCTAAAAACCTGTTAATTAACCATTCCTGGCAAGGCAATGTAAGAGAGTTAAAGAATATTGCAGAACAGATATCTGTGTTAAGTCCCGGGCCGGTAGTAACTGGAAACGAAATGCGCAGATTCTTACCTGAAAAACCTAACCGTTTGCCGATGCTGGCGGGCCAGCATGCTAACCAGGGTGAGTTTGCGAATGAAAGAGAAATATTGTACAAGCTTTTCTTTGACATGAAGAAAGATGTGACCGAACTGAAGAAAATGTTCCTTGATATTTTACAGAATCCATCCCTGGTAAATACAGCGTCCAATTATACAAGGGATTCATTGATGAATGATTATCATGGCAATAACGGGGAGTCCTCCATGATCTCCTCCCCTGTTATGAATCAGCCGGTTACTGCGCAGCCTTCTTTTTTTCCGGCAGGAAGCAATAACTCTTCACAACCGGTGTTATTACATGATGATGGCATTCACCATCATGAAGAAGTGGAAGAATCGCTCAACATCATGGATAAGGAAAAAGAACTGATCATTAAAGCGCTGAAAAAACATAAAGGCAAACGAAGGGATGCCTCATTAGACCTGGGCATTAGCGAAAGAACATTGTACAGGAAGTTGAAGGAGTATGATATTGATGAATAAGAGAATAATTAATAATTAGTAAATAATAATGACTGATCGCATAGTATATAATGTAATAGGGGTTAGGGGCAGATATGAAAGTCTGTTGGTGTTGATGACTATTTGCATGGCCTGTGTTTTTTTGAATGCCTGCGGAATTTATAAATTCAACGATGCCTCCATTGACCCGACTATAAAATCAGTCAAGATCACTCCTATCGAGAACAGGGCAAGGTATATTAACCCTCAGCTAGGGCAAAAGTTTACGGATAAAATACAGCAAAAAATAACCAGCGGAACCAAGCTAACGCGTACCAATAATGACGATGCAAGTTTGATCATTAATGGTACCATCACCACTTACGATCCCAGTCAGACTGTGGGTATCAGTTCACAGCAGGCAACCACAAACCGGTTGACGGTAACACTTCATATGGTAGTGAGAAACACCATAAAAAATGAAACCACTGAGTTTGATGTGAGCAGGAGTTTTGATTATTCCGCCAATCTTTCGTTACAGCAGGCGGAAGGACAATTACTGGATGAGGTAGTAAGAACCCTGACAGACGAAATATTTAACCATATCTTTTCCAACTGGTAAGCATTATTTTTACCAACATGAATCTGACACAGGAAAAAGCATTGTTCCATCTTACCGGTAAACGGGATCTTACTGATCTGAATGTAGACTCATGGCAGCAACTGAGCGGTAAACATCCCTATTTCACACCTGCGCAGTTTTTCCTGGCATCCAAATTAAAACAGGAAGAAAATTCCCTCTCTGCCGGGCAGTTATTAAAAACCAATCTGTACTTCACCAATCCTTATTGGCTTCAGTTCCAGTTACAATATGGCTTAAAAAATAAAAAGGACAAGACAGAATCTATTGCAATGGCGCCTGCCCTTTATACATTTGTGAAAGAAAAAGATACAGTCACTCCGGAGCCGGAAACGGGCAATAAAATTGCCAACCTGCTTTCCGGACAACTCGCCGAATTTAAAAAGCCAGTGGATGCAGATGCCAAATTGGATATCGAAGCAAACGAAGCGCGTTTGCATACCATAGACTATTTTGCTTCGCAGGGTATAAAGATAGATCTGTCAAAGATCCCGCAGGATAAGCTGACAACACATCTGCGCAAATTCACCGACTGGCTGAAACAGATGAAGAATGCCGATGTCAGCGACAATGACCTCGGTGGCAACCTGGAACTGGAAAAAGCAGTGATGGAAACAGCCAAATTGTCTAATGAAGCCAGGGAAATACTTACCGAAACCATGGCTGATGTGCTGGCAAAACAGGGTCAGGTAGATAAGGCTATCCAGCTCTATATTAAATTAAGTTTCTTAAATCCTGAAAAATCCAGTTATTTTGCTGCCAAAATTGAACAACTAAAAGGAATTTGATATGATCTATTTGTTTTTGATTCTGATTGTGATCGCTTCTGTAGCGTTAGGTTTTATGGTTCTGATACAGAACCCTAAAGGTGGTGGTTTATCTGCCAATGTAGGCGGTTTCAGTAACCAGTTGATGGGTGTGAAGCAAACCACAGATGTACTGGAAAAAGGCACCTGGATGTTCGCAGGCATTATTGCTGCCCTGGCCCTGTTCTCGACTTTATTCCTGAAAGGCGGTTCTGCCAATGATTCCACGAACCCTATCTTTCAAAAAATTAATACAACACAAAGTGCACCAGCCCCGGCTCCTGTTGCACCGGCCAATACAGTTATTGCAAAACCCGATTCTGGAAAAAAATAAGCCAGAAACAAAGTAATGTCAGTAGTGAGTGGTGAGTAGTGAGTGTACATCCCACTCACCATTCACCACTCACCATTCACCACTCCACAATATTTTAACACCCTGCCTGTACCTTCAGTCAGGGTTTTTTAATTAATTTGACAGATGCGCAGATTTTTAACCATATTTCTACTGTTCCTTCTCCTGGCCGGGGGCATTATTAGCTGGATGGTATTTGGCTCCGGAACCGGTTTTTCTGAAAAGACCCAATCCTTTATAGTGGCTGACGGGCACACTGATAAAGCCTCCGTAATCGAAGCCATGAAAAAGAATGACATTATCACCAATAGTACCGTGTTTTCCTTTTTGGCTTCTCGGTTGGGTGTATGGACAAAGATCAGGGCAGGTAAATACGAAGTAAAAAAAGGCCAAAGCTTATGGAACATTGCCCGTATGCTGAAAAACGGGCGCCTGGCTGAATATAGGCTGGTGATTAATAAAGTAAGAACCAAAGAGGATCTTGCGCGGCTGATCAGTAAGAATTTTGCACCCGACTCTGTTTCGGTAATGCGGTATCTGACTTCCCCTGATTCCTTACAAAAATTCGGTGTGGATACCCATACCGTTTTCACCCTTATTATTCCCGATACGTATATATTTTACTGGAACACGTCTCTGAATAAGATATTCCGAAGGTTGGCGGATGCAAAAAATGCATTCTGGCAAAAAAATAGCCGGTTAGAGAAGGCAAAAAAATTGCATCTGACAACGGAGGAAGTGTATATCCTGGCTTCGATTATTGTAGAGGAGACAAATTACGACAGTGATAAATACAAGATCGCCAGCGTATATATGAACCGGCTGAATACGGGCATGCGCCTGCAGGCCGACCCTACCGTTAAATTTGCGATGAAGGATTTTAAGCTGACAAGGATCTATGAAAAGCACCTGGTCAATCCTTCTCCCTATAACACCTATCGGTGGAAAGGATTACCGCCCGGCCCCATCTGTACGCCATCGCCAAAAAGTATTGATATTGTTCTTAACGCCCCCAAAACAGATTACCTGTTCTTTGTTGCCAAAAGCGATTTTAGCGGTTACCACCAGTTCAGCACTACCTTTGCAGCGCATATTCAATATGCCAAACAATACCAGAAAGCACTGGATGTATACATGGCACGTAAACAACAAAACGAACCCAAGCCTTGACCAGACTGGAAAGGATAATAATACGATCTGCACCGTTTGCTTTTCTTATTACGAAAAGTAAAACCTTTGTCATTCCCGGTTTCCGTGGCCTGCCTCTGTATGATGTGTCTGTGTTCTTTTTAAAACAGGTTAAAAAAGTAGGATTAAATGAAAGGGCCGCAGCCATTTCATTCAACCTGATCATGGCGTTGCCGGCAGGTTGTTTGTTCCTGTTCTCACTGATCCCTTACTTTCCAAATGCCCCAAAAATCCAAAAAGAGATCATGAATCTCTTTAAAGATATTTCGCCCAACAGTGATACGTATATTTTTGTTAATAGCCTGGTGGATGACCTGTTGCGCCAACCGCATGTTGGTATTTTTTCCCTGGGATTTCTCGCACTTATTTTTTATGCTTCCAATGCCATGATGGGCATCATCCGGACCTTTGATAAATCGATCCAGGAACGCAAACAAACGTTCTTCCTGCACAAAAGAATGCGGGCCATCCGCCTCACATTTATACTGATCTTTTTGATCTTGATCTCTCTCCTGCTCCTGTTAATTGGAAAGTCGCAATTGATCTTTGTGCTTAAAAATGTTTTTGACATGACAGAAAGGAAAGACAGGATACCCTGGTGGAACGGCACAAGATGGTTTATCATTGTAGGCCTGCTGTTTTATGGCATTGCATTGATCTATAAGTTTGCCCCATCTGTCAAGAAACGCTGGAAGCTTTTATCGCCTGGCTCTTTATTGGCAACCATATTAACCCTGATTACCACACTCCTTTTTTCCTACTGGGTAAATAATTTCGGCAGTTATAATAAAATCTATGGCTCTATCGGTACCATGTTGATAATCATGGTAATTATGTATATCAATTCATTAATTTTATTGATTGGTTTTGAATTAAATGTCAGCATTGCGTATCTTATAAGGGAGGCAGAAGAGCGGATAATCAAAGAAGAATTAAAGCTGGCAGAAGAAGCGCTGAAGAAGGTGAATAGTGAATGGTGAATGGTCAATACCCACTATTCAACACTCACCACTCACCACTCACTACTCACTATTGACCATTCACAATTCACCATTCACAATTCACCAATAAGGAAAAGCAGGTCATTAGGCTGTGCGACCAAAAGACCCGGAAAATAAATTATTTATTTATTTTATGGATTGTATGCCATCGCTGCATCCCAATAAAAATCACCAAAACAATGCGTATGAAAACGAATCCCTTCTTACGAACCGTTATCATTTTAGCCATCCTTTTCCTGATCACCTATGCACTGGCAGA
>JBKJPR010000205.1:0-3122 GCA_046594275.1 Sediminibacterium sp. | reverse complement strand
GTTTCAGCAGCCACGCCTTCTAATGGTGTTACTTTGGTGATACGGGTACCCATTGTTTTCACAATTTTCCAGCCACCGCTCATGGTTCCCAGGCCAATGGCCAGGAAGCTGGTGAAGGGTACCCACGGGTATGCTGATACGAACTGGTTGAAGTCCATCTTGTTTCCCAGGGTTCCTTCATAATAAATAATGGCGGCACCAATGATGCCCATTACTTTCTGTGCATCATTGCCACCGTGACCTAAACTGAATGCTGCAGAAGAAACTAACTGTAATTTTTTAAACCATTTCTCCGCCTTATACGGATTTGATCGTTTACAGAGATGCACAATAAGTATCGTGATAAAAAAAGCGATCGTCATTCCAATCAATGGTGCAAAGAAAATAAAGAGAAAAGTAGGCACCACTTTGGCATAGTTGATCACATCAATACCTCCCTCGCCGAATCCCTTGGCATTGGCCAGTGCCGCGCCCACAAAGCCCCCCATGAGTGTATGAGAAGAACTGGATGGAATACCAAACCACCAGGTAATCAGGTTCCAGATAATGGCTGCAATCAGCCCAGCCAGTACCACCTGCAGGGTAATGAATTCAGGGTTTACCCATTTGGCCACCGTATTACCGATACCGAATTCCTTGAAAATATATTTGGAGATAAAGAAAGCCGCAAAATTGAAGAACGCCGCCCATACCACTGCCTGGAAAGGCGTAAGCACTTTGGTAGAAACAATAGTCGCTATCGAATTGGCGGCATCATGAAAACCATTAATGTAATCGAAAATAAAAGCGAGAACGATGATGACTATGAGTAAAGTGAACATAGGGTTAATTAGTAATTAACAATTAATAATTAACAAATAATAATTCTACGCAATTTATAATAACAGGGGGGTATAACCTTACTGAATCTGCTAGTATTAATTACTAATTATTAATTATTAATTAAAATGTTATGCGTATTTGATGATGATTGATTCTATCACATTGGCTGCATCCTCGCATTTATCGGTCACGATCTCCATTACCTGGTAGATCTCTCTTTTCTTGATCACTTCTTTGAAGTCATTCTCCTGCTGGAACAGCATTTCAATACTCATATCAAAGACATCATCGGCCTGGTTCTCTATGCTGTTCACCTTTACCATAGCTTCCGTCATTTCGCGGAGGTTCTTCATATCTCTCAATCCCATTACCGCTTTACGTATCTCGATAGAACCCTGTAAAATCAGGTCAGCCATTTTCTGGATGCCGGTATCATTTGGGTTAACGCTGTAAAAATTGATCTTTTTGGCAGAGGCATAAATATAATCGCAGATGTCGTCTAAGGCTGTGGCTAGGTAATGAATGTCTTCCCTGTCAAAAGGCGTAATAAAATTCCTTCCTAATTCAGTGAAGATGCGATGGGTATTGTCATCATTCTTATGTTCAAGATCCTCTATTTGTGCAAGAATAGCGGCCCGCTTGTTATGATCAGGCTCACTCACCATTTCCTTAAGTTTGATGCCCATTTCATGCACTTTATCCGCTACGTCTTCAAACAACTCATAAAAAACCTTGTTTTTTGGCATGAAAAAGCGGCCGAAGTTGTTAATACCCATACAGATGTTATTTAGGCAAAAATAGGATTATGAGGGCCAAACCCGCTCTAACCGGTATAATTAATGATTTAATAATATTGGCTTGGGGTTAAATAGTCTGGAGTTAGGAGTTAGGAGTCTGGAATGGCCCTTCAGGAACTCCAGACTCCTAACTCCTAACTCCAGACTTACCTCAGTCTTTCCTCGATTCCAAGGTAAATCCAATCGTAGTTCCCACATCTAACTTACTCCTAACATGAATGGCCTGCCCGTGCGCCTCGATAATATGTTTACAAATGGCCAACCCAAGGCCGGTACCGCCAATATTCCTGCTACGTCCGCGGTCGGTCCGGTAAAAACGTTCGAAAATGCGGGGTAAGTGTTCTTCCGAGATACCGATTCCGTCATCGCTGAACTCTATCAGCACATGGCGGCCATCTGTTTTATAAATGCTGGCTACAATACTGCCTTCCTGTTTTCCATATTTAGTCGCATTCTCAAGCAGGTTAATGATCACCTGCCTGATTTTTTCTTTATCCCCGAACACCATAATGGGGGACTCGCAACCTTTTTTGATGCTGCATCTTATGTTCCTGGCAGCGGTTTTAATGGATAATGCCTCATATATCTCCCGGATCAGATCCTGTATCACAAAGTTCTCCCTATGCAAGGGTTGTTGCCCGCTTTCAAGCCGGGTAATCGCATCCAGGTCTTCCACTAAATTCACCATCCTGTCTACATTCTTTGCGGCATTTTCCAGGAAACGTGTACTCACTTCCGGGTTATCAAGGGCGCCGTTCAATAAGGTGTCTACATAGCCCTGAATGGCGAAGATGGGTGTTTTAAATTCATGGGCCAGATTCTGCAGGAACTCCTTCCGGTATGCTTCATTGGTCTTGAGTAATTCAATCTCCGCGCTGCGCTGCTCGGCCCACTGCTCCACATCCTGTCTTACCTCGTCAATGCTTTTCTGGGGAAGAATGTATTTATAGTAGGTCTCTTCCCGCTTGGTGGCTTTGGTCTGGTAAATGAATTTATAGATCAGTTTGATCTTCCGGTAAATAAAAGATTCCAGTACAAAACGGATCAATAAATAGCTGCCTATGAATGTGACCACAAAGGAAGCCAGGGCAATCAGCCAGTCTGGCCTCAATACCCATATCCCCAATGCTATCGGCACAGACAGTACCAACGCTGTAAAAGCGGATAATTGTTGCGGGGAAAGGTTTTTTGTTGTAAACATTTTTTATTCAAGAAACAAGTTCCGAGATACAAAGTCCAAGATACAAGGTACAAGAAACAAGGTCCAAGATACAAGTTTCAAAATGGGGGGCCATTCTTAGCTATCCGGACCTTGGGCCTCAAATCTTGTTCCTTGAATCTTGTTTCTTGATTCTTGTTCCCTCAGATATCAAACTTGTAACCCACTCCCTTAACAGTGGTAATACAATCAACCCCCAGTTTCTGCCTTACTTTACGGATATGTACATCAATGGTGCGGTCGCCAACGATCACATCATTGCCCCAGACCTGTGAGAGTATCTC
>JBKJPR010000201.1:0-8227 GCA_046594275.1 Sediminibacterium sp. | reverse complement strand
TAGAGTTTCAGTAAAGTGTCATTGTCCGGTTTTTCGCTTAAGGTTTTACTGTTCGCGGCGGCCTGTTCGAATAATTGTTGTAGTTCCATATTTGTGTTTTGAAATGGGTCGGGGTTTGAAATGAGTCGGGACGCTAAAGCGACCTGACCCATTCTTTTACTATTGCATCGATTCCAGTAATTTGCCCCCCTCTGCTTTTAAAGCTACATCATCTGTGGTACGTGAAGGCAATTTTACGAGTTTATTTAAAACCTCTATCGCCTGGGCAGGCTGCCGGTTATCTTTATAGGCTTTGGCAAGTTCAAGATAATTGCTTACAAAATAGGGCTCCAGTGTTTTACATTTTTCCATATACCGTATGGCCTGTTCCAGGTTACCTTCAGGCAATCCCCGATACAATAATTTAACTGCCACTTTTTTTATGCCCGATAGCGTCGCCATTTCATAATGCCATCTGCCCAGCGTATAATTCGCTTTTGCGTGATTTGGGTTTACTGTTAACGCCTTATCAGAATATGTTTTCACATCCTTAACATACGCTACGAGTTTTTTATTCTCAGTTTCTATATCTGTCATTTTACCAGAAGCCATAGCCATCGCGTAGTTTGCATCGGCATTATTACTGTCGGCATGAATTGCCCTGTTTGCAAAGGCAAAGGCAGTTTCAATATACAAACGTTTATTATTCTTATCCCCCTGTCGCCTGCTAATAGATATATTCAGTTCAGCAGCTTTTACCAGTGATTTCATATTGGCAGGTTCCAGCACTAATACCTGTTTATATTTCTCCAATGCTTCAGGCTCTCTCTGTTGCTTTTCTAAATTGTCGGCTTCTTTTAACCATACATTGATATCCTGCGACTGAACCGTGCATACACCCAATACGAATAGGATAGAAAAAAATAATTTCATGTTTTTACAGGTCTTTTCTTGTTAATACAAAGCTTACACCCACACTTCCCCTTAACTGTGAAACAGGTGGATGCAGTTTCCTGATAGACAGGAACACTTCCTCTGCAAGAGAAAACTGTGCCAATATTTGCCGGGCGATCTCCGTAGCCAGTGTTTCCAGTAATGGCGTGGGTATGGCCATCCTTTTTTTTACCAATTCATAAACACTTATATAGTCAACCGTATCCGCCAGGTGCTTCACAGGCAATTGTTGCGGCGAATGTTTGATCGTTATATTCAATTCGAAATCGTTACCCAGTAGCTTTTCCTCCTCATAAATACCATGGTAACCGTATAGAAGTATGTTATGAAGATGGATGGAGAGCATGGGAACAGGTTTGTTGTTTGTGGTTTGTGGTTGTTTGTGGTTAACGACAGACCACAGACTTTTTCTACGCGAGTCCTTTGGCGCTTAAATATCTCTCCGCATCAAGTGCGGCCACACAGCCACTGCCTGCGGCGGTTACTGCCTGGCGGTAGGTTTTATCCTGTACATCACCAGCAGCAAATACGCCTTCTATATTGGTTTTCGATGTGCCTGGAACAGTTTGTATATAACCGGTTTCATCCATAGTTAGCCAGTCCTTGAAGATAGTACTGTTGGGTTCGTGACCGATCGCTACGAAGAATCCACTGATGGGTATTTCCTGTATTTCCAGCGTTTGGTTATTCTTTATGCGCACGGATTCCACTTTTTTCTCTCCCAGTATCTCTTCGGTATCAGTGTTCCAGTATACTTTGATATTAGGTGTGTTCACTACCCTGTCCTGCATCACTTTACTTGCTCGCATCTTATCCCTGCGTATGAACATATGAACGGTGGAACATAATTTAGAAAGGTACAGGGCTTCTTCAGCAGCGGTATCACCTGCGCCTACAATGGCCACTTCCTTACCGCGGAAGAAAAATCCATCGCATACTGCACAGGCGCTGACACCAAAACCATTTAATCTTTCCTCGCTGGGCAGGCCCAGCCATTTGGCAGAGGCGCCGGTACAAATGATAACGGAATCTGCTTCGATCAGCTTTTCATCATCTATCCATACTTTATAGGGTTGTTGTGAGAAATCAACTTTTGTGGCCAGGCCATACCTGATATCAGTGCCCATTCTTGCAGCCTGCTTTTCAAAATGTACCATCATCTCCGGGCCCTGTATACCATCCGGGTAGCCGGGATAGTTCTCTACTTCCGTTGTGATCGTTAACTGTCCACCCGGCTGAATGCCCTGGTACAGTAAGGGCTTCATATTAGCCCTGGCTGCATAAATAGCGGCAGTATATCCTGCCGGACCCGAACCAATGATCAATACATGTACTTTTTCTGTAGCCTCATTTGCCATACTGAATATTTATAATTTTAGACGAACAAAAGTATCATTCCCTTGCAGTTATCGCTGCTGGTTTTTCACAATCTTGTTTATTTGGGGATAATCAATGTTTTGTATTGGATGGCATACCCACAGAACGATCCCAATCCTCCATTGCTGATGTTTCCGATTACTTTCCCGGGTGATGAAAACGGGTTACCTACCGACTCGTAGGTGAATTCCCAGGTTCTCCAGAAATCAAAACTTGCTTTATCAATATTGCAATGTTTAAGCGTAACCGTATCCCCTCTTTTGAAATAACCAAACTCATCTCTCTTTGGCGCGTCGTTTTTAGACACCCCCCTGTCTATCTGCACTTCATACGTTTTACCATCAATTACCTGGTCATCATACACGCTGTGGAGGCCCGGGAAAAAATTCCCGCTATTGGCCCTGGTAAAATACCGGATATAATTACCAAGTCCAGGCGGATCGGTGATCCTTCCCATCAATATAACATTCGTGGAATCGGTATTACCTGGTGCTTTTTTCCACCACAGCGAATCCACTTTTTTAGCCGGTAGGGGGATGGTGGTTGAACTGGTATATAACTGCCCGCCGCTTTCAACAGTCAGGGTATATTTTTTGCCGAATTCACCAGTTATATTGGTAACAGGTGTTGTTTGATTAGTGGTGTAATAATAAAATGTATGATTGCCGCTTTGGGCCGACATTTCTTTTAGTTGAACCATTTTTGTTCCGTTGCTGATGGTTATTTTGGCACCCCGCACATATGAGTTGCTTAATGCGACCGGATCAATCTCTGCAAAATAATTGAGTGAATTGGACAAGGAGACTACCGGTGGCTGGCCGCTCTCGATCTGTGCTTCCACCACCAGTTTAGGCGCCTGCTGATCCGGCTGGATAAGGAGTGTCTTTTCACAGCCTGTCAACGCACTTATTCCTATCAAAACCAATATCCATTTGTGCATATTGCAAAATTAAACTGATTACTATAAAGTTTTCTCAAGACTACTTGCTAATAACGGAAAATTAAAAATAAAACCCCTCTGTTTTTGCAGAGGGGCCTGTTATATTTTTTGAAGTAAGGATTTATCCTAAATAAGCTTTCAATGCATTACTGTAACGCGCTTTCTGCAAACGTTTAATGGCCCTTTCTTTGATCTGGCGGATGCGTTCCTTGGTCAGGTCGTATTTCATACCGATCTGCTCAATCGTCACGCCATTCTCGCCATCCAGTCCGAAATA
Organism: Sediminibacterium sp.; assembly: GCA_046594275.1. Taxonomy (GTDB): domain Bacteria; phylum Bacteroidota; class Bacteroidia; order Chitinophagales; family Chitinophagaceae; genus Sediminibacterium. The sequence continues at coordinate 4,700 of JBKJPR010000201.1, read as the reverse complement.
CGCATTTACGATCTCTGCTTCACGCGGGCTTAGTGATTTTAATACACGGCGGATCTCTTCGCGCAGTGAATCTTTCATCACATCCTCATCAGTATCATCGCTGCCTTCCAGCAGGTCGCCCATGGCCACATCTTCGGCCTCATGAACCGGGGCATCTAATGAAGTGTGACGTGTATTGCTCTGAAAGATATTGTTGATCTCTGTTTCGCTCATCTCCAGTATCTCAGCCAGTTCTTCGGTAGAAGGTTCACGCTCATGTTCCTGTTCAAAGGCCATATACGCTTTATTGGCTTTGTTGTAGGTGCCGATCTTGTTTTGAGGCAGGCGTACCAATCTGCCCTGCTCTGCCAAAGCCTGCAATATGGATTGGCGTATCCACCAAACCGCGTAGGAAATGAATTTGAAACCCTTGGTTTCATCAAAACGCTGGGCAGCTTTTATCAAACCGAGGTTACCCTCGTTGATCAGGTCACTCAAAGAAAGACCCTGGTGTTGGTACTGCTTAGCCACGGAAACCACAAAGCGTAAGTTGGCCTGCACTAATTTGTCAAGAGCTCTTTGATCCCCCATTTTGATCCGTTGTGCCAGTGTGGTTTCCTCTTCGGGAGTGATCATTGGAATCTTGGAAATTTCCTGCAGATACTTTTCAACGGCTTGCGAATCACGGTTGGTAATCTGTGTAGCGATTTTGAGTTGCCTCATGTGTTATTGCTTGTTTAATATTAACGACTAAAAGACTCCAATTGTTTTGCAAACGCTGTAATGGGAATCGTTAAATTTTTGAATGGCTCTTTCAGAAGCCTGCAAAGGTACGTTGCAACATCGAATTTTGCCAGCTTTTGTGGAAAAAATTACGTAAATGGGCAAAAAATGCCCTGGCCTGCTCTACAATCTGCAAAAATTATACTACGCCAGAAACGAAAAAACTTCGGTTTCCTTTTATCTTCGCAGGCTATGATAGATTTTCGTTCTGATACCGTTACCCGGCCCTCCCCCGGTATGATGGAAGCCATGATGAAAGCGCCTGTAGGGGATGATGTTTTTGGCGAAGATCCTTCCGTTAATGAACTGGAAGGCCTTAGCGCTACGCTTTTTGGAAAAGAAGCGGGTTTATTTTGCCCCAGTGGAACTATGACCAACCAGATAGCTATTAAATGCCATACACAACCTGGCGATGAGGTGATATGTGAGAAATTATCACATGTTTATCAGTATGAAGGTGGCGGCATCGCCTTTAATTCAGGCGCTTCTGTACGGCTGATAGACGGTCATCGCGGAAGGCTTACCGCCGATGCTGTAAAAGAATCCATTAATCCAGACGATGTGCATAAACCCGTTTCCAGGCTGGTATCTCTCGAAAATACCGCAAATCGTGGTGGTGGGAGTTGTTATGATTTTGCTGAAATACAGGCAATTAAAGTGGTTTGTATGCAAAATGACTTAAAGCTCCATTTGGATGGGGCGCGAATATTCAATGCGCTGGTAGCAAGGGCCGAAACCACGCGGCAGTATGGAGAAATGTTTGATACCATCTCCATTTGCCTTAGCAAAGGTCTCGGAACACCGGTTGGAAGTGTATTGGTGGGGTCAAAAGATCTGATCAAAAAAGCCAGGCGCATCCGGAAAATATTCGGCGGCGGTATGCGGCAGGCAGGTTTTATGGCAGCGGCAGGTATATATGCACTGGAACACAATGTAGGGCGCTTGGCTGAGGATCACCGTCATGCCAAGCTGATCACCGATGTTCTCAGCGAAAAGGATTTTGTTGGCGAAATATTACCCGTTGAGACCAATATCATCATTTTTGAGGTGCAGGGCCGCTATACAGCGAAGGATCTGGCATCAAAAATGAAAGAGCAGAGCGTTTTTGTCATTGCCATCTCGCCCAGGCAGGTCAGGATCGTTGTACACCTTGATATCAGTGCCGATGATGTACAGCGAACAATTGATGTGATCAATTCATTATAGTAAGCAACATTCAGCAAGTGAAAATTATATAATCAGTAAGAGCTATGTTACCCAGAATCAATCCAACGAATACACAGGCCTGGTTTTTATTAAAAAAACATCATGAGGAAGAAATGAGCCGCAGGCATATGCGCGATCTTTTTGCTGCAGACCCGGAACGTTTTCAGAAATTCTCACTCGTTTTAGAAGATATCCTCTTTGATTATTCGAAGAACATCATCAATCAAAAAACATTACAGCTACTTCTCCAACTGGCAGAAGATTGTGAGGTCAAAGATGCGATCCATGATATGTTTGCAGGCATAAAAATCAATGAAACCGAGCAGCGCGCTGTGCTGCATACAGCTTTGCGTAATTTTTCAGACACCGCTATCCTGGTGGAAGGCAAAGACATCATGCCCCGCATACGCAAAGTGCAGGACCACATGAAAAACTTTTGCGAACAAATACACAGCGGCATATGGAAAGGATATACCGGTAAAAAAATCCGGTACATTGTGAACATAGGTATTGGTGGCAGCGACCTGGGCCCCTATATGGTAACAGAAGCGCTTCGCCCCTATTGCAAAACAGGTATCGAAACTTTTTTTGTCAGCAATATTGACGGTACACATATTGCTGAAACACTCAAAAAGATAAAGCCCGAAGAAACCCTTTTCTTAGTTGCTTCCAAAACATTCACAACCCAGGAAACCATGACCAATGCGCATACAGCAAGGGCATGGTTTCTGGAACAGGCAAAAGATGAGGCACATATTGCCAAACATTTTGTGGCCCTCAGTACCAATGAGAAAGAAGTAACTGCTTTTGGTATTGATAAAGCCAATATGTTTGAGTTCTGGGATTGGGTTGGTGGCCGCTATTCTTTATGGAGCGCCATCGGCCTGTCTATTGCACTGACGATTGGATATGATAATTTTGAATCCTTACTCCGGGGTGCCCATACTGCCGACGAACATTTCAGGAAAGAAAAATTTGACAGGAATATCCCCGTATTAATGGCATTGCTTGGGATCTGGTATACCAATTTCTTTGGCGCCCAGAGCGAGGCTATTTTGCCATACGATCAATACATGCACCGGTTTGCAGCTTATTTCCAACAGGGTAACATGGAAAGCAATGGCAAGAGCATAGACCGAAACGGTAACCCCGTTAATTATACAACCGGGCCTGTTATCTGGGGAGAACCGGGCACCAATGGGCAGCACGCGTTTTATCAACTGGTACACCAGGGCACTTTACTGATACCTTGTGATTTTATAGCGCCTTCTATTAGTCATAACGCTATCGGTGACCACCATGTAAAACTCTTGTCCAATTTTTTTGCGCAGACAGAAGCATTAATGAATGGCAAAACCGAGAACGGAGTTAAAGTGGAGTTGATGAAGGCCAATAAAAGAGAGGATGAAATGAAAAGACTGGTGCCTTTCAAAATATTCGAGGGCAATAAACCTACAAATTCCCTGTTGGTCAAAGAAATAACTCCTTATTCATTGGGTAGCCTGATTGCTTTGTATGAACACAAGATATTTGTACAGGGGGTGATCTGGAATATCTTCAGTTTTGATCAATGGGGTGTTGAACTGGGCAAACAACTGGCCAATGAAATATTGCCGGAATTGAGAGATGATGAACCGGTAAAATCGCATGATTCTTCTACTAATGGTTTGATCAATGCTTTTAAACAGTTCAGAAAAACATAAAGCTTAACCAGTCTTTCCGACGATGGATGAGGAGAAATCTACCAATCGATTGGCAGATTTCTTCTTCGCTGCACTACATTCGAAAAGATGTTTATACTGTAAACCCATTCAATGGACGATATTTTGATAAGACCTATCCAACCCATTGATGATGCGGCCCTGGCCAATATCATCCGCAGCACAATGGAGGAATTCGGAGTCAACTGGCCCGGAACGGTTTATACGGATGATACCACCGATCATTTATACCGGTTGTTCGCATCCGCACCTAAAAGCTGTTATTTTGTTGCTGAAATAGACGGGAAACTGGTTGGTGGTGGGGGTATCTATCCCACCGATGCCTTGCCTGAGGGTACCTGCGAGCTGGTAAAGATGTGGCTCTTACCTAGCGCCAGGGGCCTTGGATTGGGCCGGGACATGATCAGCCGCTGCCTACAGATAGCCAAGGAAAAGGGTTTTACCCAGGTTTACCTTGAAACCATGCCCGAACTCAAAATGGCCATAAGTGTTTACAAGAAATTCGGTTTCACACTTCTGGAAGCCCCAATGGGTAATTCCGGTCATACCGGTTGTGCTGTGTGGATGCTGAAAACGCTTTAATTAATCTCAAAAATTATTTTTTACCGCCGCGCAAAGACGCTGAGAGATTAACCAATCCAGGGAGCTCCGCGCCTCTCCGTCTCAGCGGTAATATTTGTTCCGGAAATGGGGAAGTATAAATAAAAAAGCCACTCATTAAAGTGGCTGCTGAACAGTAAAATTAGTAAACTACCATTTGTCAACCTCTTCCGAAGCATGGCTGGAAGCTGCTGCCGCATCTGCAATAGGCGTTGGTGCAACGGACACTGGTGCTTCTTCTTCTGCTTCTACAGGCTCGTCAACTATAGATTCCGCTGCAACCGCAACTTCAGTGTCTGCAATAACAACAGCCCCACTGCCTTCTGTTTCTGCATCGTTGTATTCATGGTTGAACGCATCGAAATCGAAATCAGGCATCAGGTCAGTTTTCACATAATCGATCGCTTCGCC
>JBKJPR010000142.1:0-5055 GCA_046594275.1 Sediminibacterium sp. | reverse complement strand
TATATTGGATTGGCCTTTGAGATAAGAAAGAAACATAGAAGTGGCAGAAAAACTATATCCCCCCTGTATAAGATAGACATCGCCGTTGAAATGATCTTTTTCTTTCGGTTCAAATATTTTTTTCTCATAATAGCGCAGGTGTATCAATCCATCTGTCATTTTATGCGCGCCGAAATTCATGGCCAGCCAGTATATCCAGGCGGGCCTGATAAAACGCCCATACCTGAACTTCCTGCTGATGGCCACAACACTGTCACCCACCTTAAAGGGATGGTCAGAAAGATATTGTGTAAGCAGGATACTGTTACGCACTTTTCCGCCACTATTCTCGCGAACATCAATCACCAGGTGTTTGATATGTTGTTGGCGGATGGTTTTAAAAGAACGCCGGAAAAAATTTTTTAAACTCCCACCTGTGAATGTGCTGAGCCTGATAAAAGCAGTACGGGTGGCTGTATCAATGGCCAGTGACCGCATGGCAAGTAGTCCCGCTTTTCTTAATTGCCGGCGTGTAGGCTTTTGAAAACCCGGCAATGGGTCGGGTTTTTCTTTTGTAACAGTATCCAGTTTTGGACGAAAGTTTTTTAGCGTAGCGCTCGTTTCCTGGCCGGTGGAATCAATGTATGTGATACTATAAGAACTGTCAACACCTAATATGGTTTTGTACCAGGCGGGAAAATTACCACTTAGCACCTGGTTCTTATAATTTACAGCGTAGCCATCTGTACTCATAAATCCGAAGAGTGTATCGAGCAACTGCCGGTTGGTTTTTCCATTGATGCCGGTGACAATCGTGCCGCGTTTAAAAACAGAATCCTGGGGCAGCCAGCTACCAAGTACCACAAGGCTGTCGTCCCAGGCTTTTAGGGATAAAGGAAACTGTGGAAAACGGAATTGTGCCGCTTTTCTTGAATAGGTTTTTGAAAAACGGACCGAAGTATGCCCACAACGGATCTTACTTATCACATAGGCAACTTTGTTTTTGAATTGCACTTCATCAAGCGAATCAGTGATGCTGTTAAGGGTGTTTTCAAAAAAAACATCTATACTGTCTTTCGGTGTGTACCAGTATAAGCTGGGGTGATTGGCTTCGAGTATTTTTTTTAATAAAATAAGATCATCCCGTAAAGGTTGTGGCGCTGTTTTAGGAAGCGAAAAAAATCCTTTCTGTGCATCAGCGCTGCTAACTGCCAACCCAAACAGGATACATAAGAGAGAGAAGCTTCTACATGCTTTCATACACACACCGGTTATTACTGAAATGCGTTCCATCCCTGCGCGGTAATAGCAAAGCTGTTACCACCCTTAGTTAATAATTTACAACCTTCTGCCAGTTCGGTCATATAACCGATCACGCTGATCTCTTCATTAAGTGTAATCTTATCATGGTCTTCCTGTTTCAATGTAAAGATCAGTTCATAATCCTCGCCGCCATTCAGCGCGCACACGGTTGGGTCTAGCCCGAATTTGTATGCGGCTTTACGGCTCTCATCAGACACCGGTATCTTCTCTTCATACAACCTGCAACCCAGGTTACTTTGTTTGCATAGATGAAGCACTTCGCTGCTGATACCATCACTAACGTCCATCATAGCGGTGGGGATAATATTATTCTGTTCAAAAAAATCGATAATGTCTTTCCTGGCTTCGGGTTTTAATAAACGGCCCACCACATAACTTTCATTTTCGAGGTCAGGTTGTACCTGGGGGGTTTCTAAATAGATCTTTTTTTCTCTTTCCATTAAAGTCAACCCCAAAAAGGCGCCGCCAAGATCGCCACTCACGCAGATAAGATCACCAGATTGTGCAGTACTTCGTTTTACAAATTTGTTGGGCGCCACTTCGCCAATAGCGGTAACGGAAATGATAAACCCTTTGTTAGAAGTAGATGTATCGCCGCCTACCAGGTCAACGCCATGTTTTTCACAGGCGGCATACACGCCTTCATAAAACTCATCCAGGGCCTCCAGGCTGAAGCGGTTACTGATGCCGATACTCATAGTGAGCTGTGTAGGCATTGCATTCATGGCATAAACATCACTCAGGTTCACCATTACCGATTTGTAACCCAAATGTTTCAAGGGCGTATACATCAGGTCGAAATGAATGCCTTCGATCAGCAGGTCGGTAGTTACCACGGTTTGTTTGCCGAAATGATCGATCACTGCCGCGTCATCACCCACACTTAATATGGTGGATGCGTTGTGTATCTCGAAGTTTTTGGTGAGATGGTCTATTAAACCAAACTCGCCGAGTTCTGCTATTTCTGTTCTGTTTTCCATAGTATGTACAAATTACGAAGTTCGAAGTATTTTTTAGGTTGATTAAGATTTGCGTACTTATATACCTATGTCCCTCCTATTTGTTTAATTATTTTTAACACATAGGGAGATAGAAAAATATAGTACACATAAAATAGAAACCTGCATTTCCATTGTTATTTATACTTCACCTCCATTCACAACTGCCAGCAACTCATCATGTATTTTTCCGTTAGTCGCAATAATATGTGGCTGATAGGGAGAATACTTTTTTCCTTCAAAATCAGTCACTTTGCCTCCTGCTTCTTCTACTATCAAAAATCCTGCTGCACTATCCCAGGCCGCCAGTTTATGTTCATAAAAACCATCAAATCTTCCGGCGGCAACCCAGCATAGGTCAATGGCGGCGCTGCCCAGCCTTCTTACCGGGACACCTTTACGGATGAGTTTTTCAAATACCTGAATGGGGCCGTTCGGCATATCGAGGTAGGTATATGGAAAACCTGTAACGAGACAGCTTTCGATAACGGCGGTCTTATCGCTCACATGAATGATAGTATCGTTCAGCGTTGCACCAAATCCACTTTGCGCGAAGAACAATTCATTCATCAATGGATTGTACACGGCGCCCATTAACATTTGTCCGTTATACTCTATTCCGATACTTACACAACAAATGGGGATACCATGGGCAAAATTTACGGTGCCGTCAATAGGGTCAATAATCCATTTATACGAAGATTCCTGGATGATCTCACCGGTTTCTTCGCTTAAAATATAATGATTGGGGAAATCTTTGCGAATCACTTCGAAAATGGCTTTTTCGGCCGCGTGATCGGCTTCGGTAACCAGGTTATTGATCCCCTCCTTATGACTGATCTTAAATTTTCCATTAAAAAAGCGCGTCAACTCGGCTGCGCCAGCCTCGGTGGCTTTGAGCAGTGCATGTTTTAACATCATCCGGCAAAAATAGGAAAAGAAAAACTGAATGCTGAAGGGTCAGAGGAGAGTTGTTAGGGGAAGGGTCCCATTTCAGTCCTCTAACAACTCTCATCTGTAAACTATATTACAACAGCATTCGGGGGTTGGTTTTCAGCATAAAAGGTATCTTGTGAATTGAATGTTCCCCGTGCAATTATCCATTGTTATAGTAAATTATAATGTTAAGTACTTTTTAGAGCAATGTCTGCATGCTGTTCAAAATGCCATCAGGGGTATTGATGCTGAAGTAATCGTGGTAGACAATCATTCTGCCGATGACAGTATCAGTTACCTGCAACCATTGTTCCTCGGGGTACAATTCATCAGTAATGAAGCAAACCTGGGTTTTGCCACAGCCAATAACAGGGCATTGCGCTTTTGCCAGGGAGAATATGTGTTATTCCTGAACCCGGATACACTGATCCCGGAGGATTGCCTGCATCTCTGTCTTGCATATATGAAAGCGCATCCCCATGCCGGCGCCTTAGGGGTTCGTATGCTGGATGGCAAAGGGCGGTTCCTGCCCGAAAGCAAAAGAGCATTTCCCTCACCCCTGACCTCCTTTTACAAATTGTCGGGACTGGCTGCTTTATTTCCCAAGTCGGGCATATTCAATAAGTATGCATTGGGTAATATGGATGAACATAGAAACCACCAGGTGGATGTACTGGCCGGTGCATACATGCTTGTTGATAAAAAAGTACTGGAACAACTGAATGGCTTTGATGAACGTTATTTCCTTTATGGAGAAGATGTAGACCTTAGCTTCCGAATACAGCAGTTGGGCAGGCAAAACCATTATTTTGCCGGTACAACTATTCTTCATTTTAAAGGCGAAAGCTCAAGTCTGGGCAGCCTTGACCATGTGAGGTTTTTTTACAGTGCCATGCTGCTGTTTGTGAAACAACATTATCAAACAGGGGCAGCAAAAAGGTTCTCCTGGTTTCTCCGTTTCGCCATTACCTGCCGGGCAATGATGGCGGGGTTATACAGTGCGCTGCGGCCTATTGTATTGCCGCTGACAGATGGCGTATTGGTATGGTTGTCCTTACATACTTTCAGGTTACTATGGATCAGCCAGGTAAGAGATGGAAGAGATTTTGGTGTCGCTTTTATTGCGTATGCCCTGCCATTGTTTACCGTAGTATTTATTGCGGCGGCTGCGTTCACAGGCTTATACGACAAACCATTCAGAACCTCTAAAACCCTTTTAGCGGTTGCCTCAGGAGCAGTGGGCATGCTGGCAGTATATGCTTTACTGCCTGAATCCATTCGTTTTTCCCGTGGGGTAATCCTTGGGGGAGGCATGTCAGGAGGCGTATTGGTATGCCTGTTGAGGCAATGGTTATTTACACGGAAACATTCCAGGTCAGCATATGATGAAGAACAAACGGCCCAGACCGTAGTGGTGGCAGATGAAAATGAATATGCCGCCATACAGAATCTTTTAGAGCAGGCAATGCGGGAAGAAAAATTGCTGGGAAGGATCGCTGTGGGCGTAACTGAAAGCAATGCATTGGGCGGGTTACAGGATCTTGAGGAACTTGAAAAAAAACTACCGGTTAGTGAGATCATTTTTTGCGTGGGTACCCTATCCTTAACTGCCATCATTACAAAGATGCAGCAGCTTACGAACCGTGATCTGCATTTTCTTTTTTACCTGTCTGGCAGCCAAAGTATTGTGGGAAGTTATACTCCTGTCACAACCGGTAAAATTGTTGCTCCGGTTATCGATTACCGGATAGCACAGCCTTACCAGAAGAGAATGAAGCGAACGGTGGATCTGTTTCTGTCTTTTTTACTGCTGATCACG
>JBKJPR010000078.1:0-3091 GCA_046594275.1 Sediminibacterium sp. | reverse complement strand
CTCTTGCTTCATTTTTTACCGGTAAATCCTTATCAAGCTGCAGCATATTCTTTTCAAAAACTTTGTCAGCCTCTTCGTAAAATGAAGTAAGCAGCGGATCACAGGAATATGTTTTTATGTGAGAAAATTTGATCGCTGATTTTTTTTCTGTTTCATCTAATTTGCCATCACTGTCAGCAGCCAGTAGTGACATATAAGCCGGAAATTTTAAAAGCGTTTCATTTTCCTGTACAGAAATATTTTTAAAAGGCATCATACTATTATTTTTAAATGATTGTTTCTATATATTCGTTAATAATGCCAGTGAAATATCAAGAGTTAATGATAACTACAGGCATTTTTTTAAAGTATTTTATCAAAGTGTTATCAGGCATCAACGCCAGGCTTAACGCTTCTCTATATTTTTTCGTCCAATTTTAGTTTTCCTTACTTTCTTTTCCGGGTGGGTGTGTACCATCCGAATAATGAAACAAGAAAAACAAGCCAGATGAACCACCAAATCAGGTGCATTCCCCAGAAATGATAACCTTCGTACATGTGCATGATTTTTGTTTTTAAATTGTTAGTGAATAATTGATTGATTTAATTTATTTTAAATGAGCATAATGAAGCTATTTAAGCTCTTAGCTCTGAAATGGTATAATGGGTATTATTGAAAGCACTTCGGAGCGTATCTGTTTTAATCTCCTCGGATGAAGTGATTTCCGCTTCCTTCTTACCCAGGTCAACTGTTACTGATGTTACACCAGGCACACCGGATAATTTTTGTTTAACTGTAGAAACGCAGCCGCCGCAGCTCATGCCACCAATGTGATAAGAATGCTTGATTGAATTTGCCATATTTATTTAATTTTAATTGTTATTAAATTATTAGAATTATTTGTTTCTTCTTTTTCATTATAGTACCAAGCTATTATAGTGATTATGAAGCATCAATGTATAGGCTTCAGTTAATTCCTGCTTTGGATCATACTCCGGACTACTCTTCACCTGCTCTATTGTAGTATCAATAATCACAGTACCGGTTTCCCAATCTATTTCTTTTATCCTCTCAGGTGAAATAAGTACCTTTTTTCCTGAGAACCAATGGCCGGTATCAATCACCATGAAGTCAATCTTCCAGGTGTTGTCATCTACTAAAAAATCTTCTACTTCACCTATGTCACCATCCGTTGCATGAATATCATAACCTATAACTTCATGTGTGCTTCGCAGATGCGGATTGTCATTCGCATGCGCTGTCGCAGTCATTTCCTTTTCTTCCGCGCTTTCTTCAAAAAACGGATAGCCCCACATGCCAAGGCCCCAGTATCCGTATCCGAAATAGCCGGGCCAGGAGTAGTATCCACGCATCAACTCTTCGTGCTGTCTCGAAACAGGTTTATCCGTGTCAATATCCGGGCTATTTTTTATTTTTTCCTGTGTAAGATTTACCGAAAATGTTTTTGTTTCCCATTCAGATTTTTGAAATGCTTCGGGCGAAATCAAAACTTTTTTATCGGAAAACCATCCTCCCGTTTTTACAACCATATACCGGATGGTAGAGGTGCGGTCATCGAAATAAAATTCCTCTACTTTTCCAATTTCACCATCAGTTCCTTTAATGGTGTAGCCTACTAAACTGTTTATGCTTCGTTTCATCTTATTTTGATTTTTAATTGTGATTAAATTATTAGAATTATTTGTTTTACATATAGTGCAACCTGGTTGGTTAGCTAAATCATTCTCCTACATTTTCTTATGCTCCAGATAATGCCCAATCTTACCCTGAAGTGAAACACTTTTGAAAATGCACAGAACGATTAATCATAAGAATTAACAGCCCATTTATTTGCTAAGCCACCGGATCCTCTACCATCTTTTGAAGAATTAACTTTCACCTGATTTACTGCACTACGCCCCCCAGAAGCAGCAACCAATGGAGGTGATTTCTTCGTGGGTGTTTTTTGCTTTTTTTCAGCAACCTTATCTGGCGCCATACTTTTTTTGTTAACCTGATTCACACCTGGTTTACTATCCTTTGTGCTGTCATTTTTTAATACTTCTTTGTTTGCCATTTTTTTATTTTAATTTTTTATTTTAATTGCATCTATTGGAATTATCAGTATAGTTTTCATTTCCTCGTTCATGTTCATTTGAGCATAAGAGCCGCTTGCTACTAAACATAAAATGATTATTAGCGGTAGAGAAATTATTTCTACCCTTATCTTTTTTACTCTCTGTTTGTTCAATTTTTTCATCATTTTGGCTTTCGCCATATTTAATTAAGTCTGCTTTACTATTCCATTCCGCATTTAGGGCATTTGCCGCGCTTGTCTGATTTTACTTCCGGGTGCATTGAGCAGGTATAAGTTCCTGAACTCATGTTTTCTTGTGAGCCATGCTTTACGCTATGAAGCAATAGTTCATTTCTATTCTTTTTCATTGTTTTGTTTTTAATTGATAATTAGAATTTATTTTTTTTTGTTTTTTCATTCGCACAATCAATACCGAACATTTTGCATGTAGTGCTACAGATTGAGAAACTGAACCCAGGAGAAAACCTGCTACTGCACCATGGCCTTGACCATGAGAGCCTACAAGAATTAAATCGGCGCCAAATGCTTCTGCTTCACTGAGGATAACCTGAGCAGGAGATCCATCAATTACAGCTGAGGTTATTACAAGCTTTGGATTGCCTTTATGCAAACTTTTAGTTGCGTCTTTAGTTATATTTGTCGCCCATTTTAATGCAATCCGATTAATTTCAGGATAGTAATCCTCTGACATCATCGCATCCTCGGCATAAACTATTTTTGACGGCATAGTATAGACAGTAACAATACGTACTTCTGTTTTGGGTGGAAAAAGCCGAGCAGCAATTTCTTCAATCGTCAGTTTGCTGTGTTCAGAACCATCTATAGCCAATAATATTTTCATTTGTTTGTTTTCTATTTCTTATCGGGAGTTGCAGCTTTTTTATTGATTTTCGATTTTACCAATGCTATCCTTCATTTTACTCTTAAATAATTTCCATTCAGCTTTTCGTTCCACTTTGTAATCACCCAATAATTTTTTTAAGACCGTTATTTCTATGTGTGAAACATAGTTG
>JBKJPR010000267.1:0-2939 GCA_046594275.1 Sediminibacterium sp. | reverse complement strand
TCATCCATCGCACGCAGGTGTTCTTTCCAGGCATCATCAATAAAACCAAGGGTTACCGTTCTTTCCAGTGAATTAACCAGTTCTGCCCCTTTGGTGTCAAGTGTTTTATGCATATTCGCCAGGGCCTGTATCCCTCGTCTTCCGTCAGTGAATGGAACGATCACATTTTCAATATGTGAACCCTGTTGCTGTTTTATATTTTTAAATACAGGAATGGACTGCACCATCAGGTCCTTCTTCCTTCGCTCATAATTAGCTGCCGCTTCACTGTATAATTTCTCTGTAAGTTCATGTTCAGATGATCTGCTCAATTCTTCTGCAGTTATGGAAGTATCTATCCCAAAATTCACGATCGCTGCGAGACGGAATCCTTCATGATCATTCTGTTCTTTGAAAGCGCTTATCAGGCTTTCCGCTACGGAATACAAAGCATTGTCAAGGTCAAGTGCCAGGCGCTCTCCAAACAAAGCATGATTGCGTTTACTGTAGATCACTGTACGTTGCTTATTCATTACATCATCATATTCCAGCAAACGCTTGCGGATTCCGAAGTTATTTTCTTCTACTTTTTTCTGCGCCCTTTCAATAGACTTGGTGATCATACTATGCTGGATCACTTCGCCTTCTTTATAGCCTGCAAAATCCATTACCTTGGCAATACGTTCGCTCCCGAACATACGCATCAGGTCATCTTCCAGTGATACAAAGAATAAAGAGGATCCGGGATCACCCTGGCGACCGGCACGTCCTCTTAACTGCCTGTCCACACGGCGTGATTCATGTCTTTCCGTACCCAGGATAGCCAAACCACCCGCGTTTTTCACACCAGGACCGAGTTTGATATCCGTACCACGACCCGCCATATTGGTGGCAATGGTAACTGCACCCGCCAAACCCGCTTCGGCAACGATCTGCGCCTCACGCGCGTGCTGTTTGGCGTTCAATACATTATGAGGGATCTGTTTCTGGCGCAACATCCGGCTGAGCAATTCACTCACTTCAACAGATGTGGTACCTACCAGTACCGGGCGGGCGGCCTGCGTAAGTTTTACGATCTCATCTATAACAGCGCCGAATTTTTCACGCTTGGTCTTAAACACCAGATCCTGGTCGTCTTTACGAATAGCCTGGACATTGGTGGGAATGGCCACCACATCCAATTTATAAATATCCCAGAACTCGCCCGCTTCCGTTTCGGCAGTACCCGTCATACCCGCTAACTTATGGTACATCCGGAAATAGTTCTGCAGAGTAACGGTAGCATAGGTTTGGGTAGCTGCTTCGATCTTTACATTTTCTTTTGCCTCAATAGCCTGATGCAAACCATCCGAATAACGTCGGCCATCCAGGATACGGCCCGTTTGTTCATCAACGATCTTTACACCCCCATCCATTACCACGTATTCAACATCCTTATCAAATAAAGTATAGGCTTTCAATAACTGTTGTACAGTATGGATCCGGTCTGCCTTAACAGAATAATCATTGATGATCGCTTCTTTCTTATGGAGTTTTTCTTCGGCTGGCAAAGCAGGATCATTATCCGTGGCCGCTAAAGAAAGGCTGATATCGGGTAACACAAAGAAGTTAGGGTCTTCCCCGGAACGTGTAATCAATTGGATACCTCTATCCGTTAACTCAACCGAATTATTTTTTTCATCAATATAGAAATAGAGTTCTTCATCCGCCTTGGGCATTTCCTTTGACTGGTCCGCGAGGTAGTAGTTCTCTGTTTTCTGTAATTTCACACGCATACCCGGCTCACTCAGAAATTTAATGAGGGCGCTGTTCTTCGGCAAACCACGGTGTGCACGAAACAGGGCAAGGCCGCCATCTTTCGGATCATCATTACCTTCTCCTATCTTTTTCCTGGCCTCATTTAAAAATTGATTGGTGGCTTTTTTTTGCGCCTCCACTAATTTTTCTATCCTGGGTTTCAGCTCAAAGAATTGCTGTTCGCCGGTAACATGACCGATGGGACCGGAAATGATCAAAGGCGTTCTCGCATCATCGATCAATACAGAATCCACCTCATCCACCATAGCAAAATGGTGTTTGCGCTGCACCATCTCTTCAGGTGTGTGCACCATGTTATCCCTCAGGTAGTCAAACCCAAATTCATTATTGGTGCCATATGTGATATCTGCTAAATAGGCATTGCGGCGTGCTTCACTGTTGGGCTCATGCTTATCAATACAATCTACTGTCAGGCCCAGCCATTCAAAAATAGTTCCGTTCCATTCACTGTCACGCCGTGCGAGGTAATCGTTTACGGTAACAATATGTACGCCTTCGCCAGCTAGTGCATTTAGGTAAGCAGGCAAGGTTGATACCAGCGTTTTACCCTCACCCGTTGCCATCTCAGCAATTTTACCGTTGTGCAGTACGCTGCCACCTATCAACTGCACATCATAATGCACCATGTTCCAGGTAACAGCGCCCCCGGCGGCTGTCCAGGAATTTTTAAAGGTCACTTTATCACCCGAAATGGTTACGTACTCTTTTTTTACACTCAATTCCCTGTCAAGGTCTGTTGCGGTGGCAATGATCTCTGTATTTTCTTTAAAACGCCGGGCAGTTTCTTTTACTGCGGCAAAAGCTTCGGGCTGTATCTCAGACAGGGCCTCTTCAATTTTTTTATCACGGTCTTTTTTTAGCTTATCTACTTCTTGGTAAATGGCATCACGCCCATGGATATCAGTAGCAGAAAGATTCTCCGCGGCTTGTTTCCTGCTTTCAATCTCGGCATCGATACCTGCAAGGCTACTTTTGATCCGCTCACGGAACTCAATGGTCTTACTACGCAAGGCATCATTGCTCAGTTCCTGGTATTGCTGAAAGAATTGGTTGGCTTTTTGAACGATGGGCATCAGTTGCTGAACATCCTTCTCACTTTTGTTGCCCCCGAATAACTTTGAAATAATCTTCAACATATAGTT
>JBKJPR010000255.1:0-3854 GCA_046594275.1 Sediminibacterium sp. | reverse complement strand
GGTGAGCGATTTGGCTTTGTCTAAGGTTGCCACCACATCATCCATATCATTCCCGTTCATCTCTATTACGGTCCAGTTAAAAGCCTCGAACTTTCCTCTCAGGCTGTCAAGCCCCATTATTTTTTTAGTGGGTCCATCTATCTGTTGCCCGTTCCAGTCAATGGTAGAGACCAGGTTATCCACTTTATGGTGAGCCGCGAACATAATAGCTTCCCAGTTCTGTCCTTCATCCAGCTCTCCATCGCCATGCAGGGAAAATACCAGGTGACTGTCGCCATCTAATTTTTTGGTGAGTGCCGCGCCAATGGCCACGCTCATTCCCTGTCCAAGGGAACCACTCGCTATTCTTACACCCGGCAAATGTTCGTGGGTGGTAGGGTGGCCCTGTAAACGGGAATTGATCTTGCGGAAACTGGCCAGCTCCTTCACATCAAAATAGCCTGAGCGGGCAAGGGCTGAATAATATACCGGCGAAATATGCCCGTTAGACAAAAAGAAAAGATCTTCATTCTTTCCATCCATTGAAAAGGGTATATGGTGGTGCATGGAATGAAAGAAAAGTGCGGTAAAAAAATCTGCACAGCCTAGTGAACCACCAGGGTGGCCGCTCTGTACGCCATGAACCATTCTTACGATATCACGCCTTACCTGTGATGCGATCTGTTGTAAATCCTGTATACTTGCCATAGCTTTTTTGTATTACGGGTGCGAAGATAGGAGAGTTTGGGGTTTGTTGTTTGGGGTTTGGGGTTTAACGCAGGGCAAACGCATTATAATTGCAGCAATGGCTCATAAATTGAATTTTGCACTGATTCTATCTTCTTCAAATAGGTAAAACTTATTATCCAGCCCAGATTTAAGAAATCCGGCATTGTCATTTTCCTAATTTTACGATTATTTGTTAGCTAACAAGTGGTTTAACCAAAAATTGCTGGCAATTCGGTCAAAAAATTATAATGCGTTTGCCCTGGGGTTTAACGGCCAACAAATAACAACTCCAAACCCCCAACCCCAAACTCCAAACTATTCATTATTTTCGCCCCACGTTAAATCCATATTATGTCGGAAGAATTACAAATGATAGTAGAAGATGCGGAAGATGGCATGAAAAAAGCAATAGCCCACCTCGAAGTGGAACTAACCCGGATCAGGGCCGGGAAAGCCAGTCCAGGCATGCTTGATGGAATTGCCGTTGATTATTATGGAGCGCCTACCCCCATAGCGCAGGTGGCCAATATCAGCGTGCTCGATGTACGCACCATCAGTATACAGCCCTGGGAAAAGAATATGCTGCAACTGATTGAAAAAGCCATCATGCAGGCCAATATCGGCGTCACCCCGCAAAATGATGGTAACCAGATACGATTATTCATGCCCCCTCTTACTGAAGAAAGACGAAAAGAACTGTTTAAAAAAGCAAGCGGCGAGGGAGAACACTCCAAAATAGCCATCCGTAATATCCGCCGGGATGCAATTGAACAGGTAAATAAATTGGAGAAAGACGGCCTGAGTGAAGATGCAGCCAGTGACGGGGGGAAAGAGATCCAGGAGCTGACGGATAAATATATCATAATGGTTGATAAGCACCTTGCTGCGAAAGAGAAAGAGATGATGTCTGTATAAGAATTTCTGGTTGCTCTTTTCTGATCCCTCACCTGTTGTGATTTTCAATTGCAATAGGAACTTAGCAACCAGGAACTATTTCTTATTAACCATATATACTCCCACCAAAATAATTCCCATACTTACTACCTGCAGCAAGGTTATCTGTTCCCCATAAAATAATCCCCAGAGTACGGCAATAAAAGGGATTGCATAGGTTACCATGGAAGCAAATAAAGTGCCGGCCCTTTTCACCAGCATATAAAAAAGGATAGAGGCAACTGCCGTACCCAGTATGCCCAATACAAAAGAAGCGAGCGTGGAAACCAGTACCGCTTTGTCGGTAAAAGGCAGGGCGAAATAACCTGTAAAATATAAGATAATGATGGTTGGTATGATCAGAAAGACAAAGGCCAGCGAAGCAATATTCAATGAACCGATACCCTGCATATTCCGCCCGATAAGGTTTACGTTGATTCCGTAGAGGAGGGTAGCTATCAAAACCAGTAATGAGTAGGACAGGTTTTCAAGGCTGAAATTCCTGCCATAGGCCATCAACAGGCACAGCCCGGCAAAGCCCACCATCACCCCGGCTATTTTTTGTGTACCTGCTTTTAGCTGGAAAAAAGCCATACCCACCAATATCGCAAATAAAGGCGTGAGTGCATTCAGGATACCAGCCAGGGAACTGTCTATTTTGGTTTCGGCAATACAGAACAGGTAAGCAGGAAAAAAGCTGCCTAGTAAGCCCGAGAGTATTACCAGGAAGATTTTGTTTTTGGGGATCTGCAATAGCGCTTTCCTGACAAAAGGAAGAAGGATTAAACCTGCGCTGAACATCCGGATCGAAGCAACCTGGTAGGGGGTTAAACGGTTCATACCCACTTTCATCAGGATAAATGAGCTGCCCCAGATAACTGCCAGTAGGGTAAACAGCCCCCATCTGATCATTTTTTCTCTCACACAATTAATTTGCCCAAAGATGAAGCTTTTACAAAAGCAAAAGGATAATTTTAGTAAAACTTATAATCGTGGCAGTAATCAAATTGCATAAGATCAGTACCAGGGCGCCCAAGCAACTGGACAAAGAAAAGACCAAGGAAGAAACAGCGAAGATCATTGAAGAGTTTGATGACCTGCAGAATTTATTATATGCAGAATCAAAACATTCTGTACTGGTGGTTATCCAGGGTATGGATGCCAGCGGAAAAGATGGACTTATCCGCGATGTATTTGGTGAATTTAACCCACAGGGCGTGATGGTTACCTCCTATAAAGCGCCAACAGATCAGGAACTGTCTTATGATTTTTTATGGCGCATTCACCAGCACGCACCGGCAAAAGGAATGATCCAGGTATTCACCCGTTCGCATTATGAAGATATTATTGTCACCCGGGTACACAAATGGTGTCCTGATAAACTGGCTACTGAAAGGATGGAAGCGATCAATGCTTTTGAGGACCTGCTTACCAAACATAATAATACCCATATCTTAAAATTTTACCTGCACATATCTCCTGAAGAACAGCAATTGCGTTTGAAGGAAAGGATCGCAGACCCTAAGAAACAATGGAAGTATAACGCGAAGGATTTTGAAGAGGCAAAACTCTGGGATATCTATATGAAAATGTATGAAGATTGTTTTACGAATTGTAATACGGTACCCTGGCACATCATACCCTCTGACCAGAATTGGTACAAGGAATATCTTATTGCATCCGCTTTGCTGAAATTGCTGAAAGGATTGAAGATGCAATACCCGGGGCTTAAGAAATAAGGAAAAAGAACAAGGGATAGGGAACAAGGAACAAGGAACAAGGAACAAGGAACAAGGAACAGGGAATGATGAGGTTAAGCAATTTACAAATTAACGGGGTTTAAAAATTAGTTGTATTTTTTCTAACTAACCAAAACCAATCTATATGGGTATGCTGAAAGAATTTAAAGAATTTGCGGTGCGCGGCAGCCTCGTTGATACAGCCGTTGCATTCGTTATGGGCGCTGCATTCGGAAAGATCGTTTCTGCTTTTGTAGATGGTATGGTCATGCCTTTTGTGGGCATGCTGATAGGTGGGGTAGATTTCAGCCAAAAAAGATATATCCTGAAAGCGGCCATTACAGAAGTGAAAGATGCCAGTGGCAAACTTATTACGCCCGCCATTGCAGAGGTATCGGTAAAATACGGGATGTTTCTCACGAGTATTCTTGATTTTATCATCGTTGCCTTTGCTGTTTTTATGGTGATCAAAGC
>JBKJPR010000196.1:0-2863 GCA_046594275.1 Sediminibacterium sp. | reverse complement strand
CTGTAAACACGGACGAAATATTCATGCAGAAGACGCCGATCAATATATTGGCGGACTGATGATCATGAATGACATAAGCGCCCGCAGGTTGCAGATGGAAGAAATGCTGCTCAATCTCGGGCCTGCCAAAGGCAAAGATTTTGCTACTGCTATCGGGCCATGCCTGGTTACATTAGATGAACTTGAAAATCTGGAGATTCCCAGTAAAGTGGGACATATCGGCAAAAGCTGGAACATGCCTATGAAATGTTGGGTGAATGGCGTGCAGGTAAGCAGCGGCAACCTGGGTGATATGGACTGGACCTTTGCCGAGATCATCGAACGCTGTGCCTACGGT
The DNA here is from genome assembly GCA_046594275.1 of Sediminibacterium sp. Taxonomy (GTDB): domain Bacteria; phylum Bacteroidota; class Bacteroidia; order Chitinophagales; family Chitinophagaceae; genus Sediminibacterium. The sequence goes on along the minus strand of JBKJPR010000196.1, from coordinate 2,526 downwards.
GCAGATATTCATCCCGGCGACGTAATCGGCAGCGGCACAGTAGGTACTGGATGTTTTTTAGAATTGAATGGCACCGGAAAACTCAATAACCCAGATTATGTTGAACAGTGGTTGCAGGCAGGAGATATTGTAGAAATGGAAATAGAGGGCATCGGGAAACTGACAAATAGTATTGTAAAAGAAGATAGCGTCTTTTCTATCCTTTCGAAGAAGAAATAGGGTATTAATACGGTAGGTATTGATTGTTCTTTTTTATAGTTTGACCTCCGAAGCTTTTGCTTCTCCCAACCGCAGAGAGGGAGAGAAGCAGAGGTAAACGCAGAGTATGAACAATAAATATTTAAATACACTTGGTGGTATTATTCTCGATGCTGCTATTACCGTTCACAGAGAATTGGGGCCGGGGTTGCTGGAATCTGCTTATGAATTGGCATTAGCGCATGAATTACGGCTTAGAGGTGTTCATGTAAGAACGCAAGTGCCGGTTGAATTAACCTTTAAAAAAGCTTCTCTTGGAAAAGCATATGTGATGGATCTTTTAATAGAAGAAGTGATAATTATAGAAATCAAATCCGCAGAAGTGATGAATCCTATATTTGCAGCTCAACTTATCACCTATTTAAAACTCGCAGATAAAAGATTAGGATATCTGATTAACTTTAATGTAGCACTCCTTACAAATGGCTTTAAAAGAATGGTCAACCGCTTCTAGCTCTGCGTAAATTCTGCCTCTCCCCGTCTACGCTGTTAGAAAAAAATATGTATATAAACCTCTCCAAAATATCAATAACAGAAAAGCAGCAATGGCTCCAGCATGCTGTTGCGCCGAGGCCTATATGTTTTGCCAGCACTACCGATAAAGAAGGCAATATAAACCTGAGCCCCTTTAGTTTTTTCAATCTCTTTTCCACCAACCCCCCCATCGTTATTTTTTCGCCTTCGCGAAGGGGGCGTGATAATACCACAAAACATACTTTACAAAATTTGATAGAGGTACCCGAATGCGTGATCAATATGGTTGATTATGAGATGGTACAGCAAACCAGCCTCGCCAGTTGCGAGTTCCCTAAGGGAATGGATGAATTTGTAAAAGCAGGGTTTACGAAAGAGCCCGCCACCCTTGTAAGCCCGCCCATGGTAAAAGAAGCTAAGATCAAACTGGAATGCAGGGTACATGAAATCAAAAGCCTCGGGGAAGAAGGTGGTGCAGGACAACTGGTGATTGCAGAAGTATTGTGCATGCATGTGGATGAAAGCATCCTGGGGGAAGATGGGAAAATTGATCAACTCAAAATGCACCATGTGGCCAGGCTGGGTGGCGACTGGTATTGTAAAGTAGATGAGTCCAACCTCTTCAAAGTACCCAAGCCCAATACCCAACTGGGCATTGGTGTGGATGCCTTACCCCATGGGATCCGCAACAGCCTTGTGCTAACCGGTAATCATTTAGGAATGTTAGCCAATGTACACGATATGCCCGCCATCCATGCTGGGTTCAGTGATGACAGGTTAAAAAATATTGTTCAGTACTATTCCATCAATCCAACCGACATGGAAAAAGAACTGCATATCTATGCGGCAGAATTATTGAAGAACGGCAAAGTGGAAGATGCGTGGCAGGTGTTATTGTCGGGGGAGAATAGTAATGGATAGTCTGGAGTGGGAAGTTAGGAGTCTGGAGTAAATCAACACCTTAAGGCTCCCTCTGTTTATCAATACTCCAAACTCCGGACTTCTAACTCCAGACCAGTGGTGTTTAACAATGCGCAAATTCATAAATTTTACAGGTCCCCCAACTGTGGCCGCATAATAATATCTTCCACATCTGCCATAGGTGATAAAAGGGAGGATGCATAGATCATTTTAGCGACATCGTCGGCTTCCATGATGCGCTTAGGGTCTACCTCGTATCCATCCCAACTGGCGCTCATGGTGGCACCGGGACAAACAGCAGTAACTTTGATACCATGCGGTTTCATTTCTTCACGTAGGTTTTTGCTAAAGCCTAATAAAGCAAATTTGCTGATGCTGTACCCCCCGCCATTGGCGTAAGCATGTAGAGAAGCTATTGAACAGATATTAAAGATATGCCCATGTTTAGCTGCCACCATGGCTGGCAACACCGTTCGGGTAAGATGATAAGCGCTGTACAGGTTCACTTCAATCAACTTTTCTAAAATACCTTCTTCTTCATTATGAACACTTCCCGGCAAAAACTGCCCCGCATTATTCACCACAATATCCGGAACCCCAAACCCCAAACTCCAAACCCCAAACTGCTTCGCTTCTTCTTTCCTTCCCATATCAACAGGTTTCGCTTTAACCGTGCATTGCGGGTAGTTGGTTTGGAGCGTTGCCACGGTATCATATAATTCTTTTTCATTACGGCTGCACAGAAATAATGTATGCCCGGCAGCGGCAAACTGCGCTGCAATAGCTTTGCCGATCCCTTTGGATGCGCCCGTGATGATGATATTCATAGTAGTCTGGAGTTTGGAGTCTGAAGTTAGGAGTACAAGGTACGAA
>JBKJPR010000189.1:0-3328 GCA_046594275.1 Sediminibacterium sp. | reverse complement strand
CTTAAAGGGGCCGTATTTATGTTGCTCTTCGCTAAACCCATCGGTGTATGGGCCAAAAGGATGGTCAATGGGTTTGGCAGCAATGTTGGGCCAGTCTTTTTTAATATCTGCCTGAGGACGGGGTTGCGCATTTACAAAAGCCGCTACATCCCAGGCTTCTTCATCTGTTAAAGAAGGAGTGCGGTGGGAAGCCAGATTAAAAGGCATGTTATCTCTTACATATCCTGCAAATCTTGACAAACGAAACAATCCCGCACCACTATTGTAGCTATGTTCGCCCCACAAAGGAGGGTAACTATAACCGATATCATTTAGATTTTTTACCCCCTCTCCATTTGTGCCGTGGCAACTCTGGCAGGTTTGGGTATAAATAATCTGACCCTTCACGGGACTTGCTGCTCTGTCTAAATACGGCACATCAACAATACCTGCTCCTTTGGGTTTCTCCCCTTTCTTTACGTTCTGCCCAAGCCATTGCATATAGGTAATAATGGATTTCATTTCATAACCGGATGTGTCAATTGCTTTACCATCCAAGCTTCTTTCAAAACAATCATTCACCCGTTTAGGAATGCTTTCAAATGTTCCGCTACGCTCCCTGAATTTTGGGTAAGTAGAAGCTACCGCCCCATAATTATTACCCCAGGGTTTTTTGCCAGCATCTAAATGACAATTCTGGCAATTCATTCCGTTGCTGATTTGTTGTACAGAACCCCGGGGTCCGAAATAACGGGAAGTATGGGTAATTAAATCCTCTCCATAGATAACCATCCTGCGGTTTTCACCTGTTATAGTATAGTCTGAAAATAAACTGGGGGCTATCCAGTACTCCGGTTGCTTTTCTGAAAGTGTAATTTGTCTGCGTTTAGTAGTGTTTGTAGTAATTTCTTTGACAATAACTATCGTAACTGTAAAAACAATAAGGTATAAAAGCCAGTCTTCTTTAAGGCGCTTTTTCATTGGCTACGCAATCATTAATATCCGGCAGGATTTGAAAGCCTGTATAAAAATAACTCTTAATTACATGCTAAAAGTGACTAAAGTCACGAAGTGCTGCTTTTGAGTGAGCCGTACGTGAATTTAACAAAAGAGGCTGCCCCCTATTTGGGCAAAACGCCTTTTACCCATAACATGCTTTTATTTAAGATATTGTGCCAGCTCTTTTGCATCAACTATACCGCTTTTCCTCCAAATTTCTTTACCGTTTTTATAGACTATAAAAGTGGGAAAAGCCTCAATGTTCAGGTAGTTGGTCATTTCTGTTTGATCACCGCCATTTATTGTAACCAAATGAAAATTCAGGTTTTCGGCTTTTGTGAGTGAGTCAATTACAGGGTTCATTTTTTTACATGGAGGGCACCATACTGCACCCACATCTACCAACACCGTTTTGTTTGCAGGGATGAGTGATTGATATTCTTCTACACTTATTTGCTTAATTCTGGAGGCTTCCTCCAAAGGCATTCCGGCTTTTTTCCATGCAGCAATACCGCCATCCAGATTGTAAGCCATGTATCCCTTTTCTCTTAGCCATTTTGCAGCCGCCCCACTTCTTGCTCCGCTCAGGCAATAGGTATAAACCGGCTTTGATTTGTCTAATGACTGCACTCTTTCGGAAAATTGTTCCTGGTTTGTCCAGTCGGCTAAAAAGGCGTCTTTTAAATGGCCACTTTGGTATTCGTCTGATGTCCGGACATCAAGCACTTGTATATTTGGTTGTTGGATGCCTTTTTCAAAATCACTTACTGTAAGATTGGTTGATTCCCGAGAGCTACTGGTACAGGCGGTAAATACGCCATTAACGAGCAACAGGAATAACAGGAATTTTTGTAAACGCATATTTATCGTTTTTATTATTGAACTATTTCAAAGATAATATCAACCTGTCAAAAAGCCAATTTGTCATGGTTAAACTTCAGTAGCTGAGATATTTCCCTTTTGGGTACTGATTTTACAACCTTCCTCCAAACATCTTTTAGGGCGAAAAAAGCCTGTAACCAAAAAAACAACTCCAAAAAAGATAGCCAGCCAGCCACTGTCATCGTAAAATACAATGCCTAAAGTAATAAACAAAGCCCCGAACGCCCAACGCAGCAATCGGCTAAATATTATTGCCAGTTTTGTGACTTTTGTGTCTTCCATTAAAAATGATAATTTAATTTGACCTTCATACCTGTTTACATATTTTTTTGGCAGATATGTCTGCTTTTGTTAAATCAGGAGCGCCAATTTTAAAACAAAGAGATAGATATCCGGCGAACCAACCCTGATTTTCAATTATTTAAATTTCGATTCTAAAATGGTTGACAGATCATTACTTTTTTCCTAAACCACATGAGATAATGGATTTAGCCTGTTTTAATAAAGAATTTTTTCCTTTTTCCGGATAGCCTAAGGATGAAAGCTTTGCCTTTAATTGATCCCTGTTTAATCCAATGCCCATTACACACACTTTATCCTGCGCCAGGTATACGTCTACACCCTGTACGCCTAAAACTTTTCCTATGGCGTCTTTAATAGTGCTTGCACATCCGCCATATTTTATATTCTCAACATAAAAAGTTTCTGTGGTTGTCATAACTAATCTTTTAATTTAATAAAAACATTTTGTAATTCCTTCGCGCCCACCACTCCAGATTGTCTCCATTTTACTTCCCCGTGCTTAGAAATGACCAGTGTTGGTACTCCCTGTATATGATATTCAGCAGCAACCTGGGGATTACGATCCACGTCAATTTTCAGGATAGAAATTTCATCACCCATTTGCTTCTTTAATTCCTGAAGTATAGGCGCCATCATTTTACAGGGGCCACACCATTCAGCAAAAAAATCAATCAGAACAGGCTTATCTCCTTTAATTATTTCTGCAAAGCTTTTATGAGTTGTTTCCGTTTCCATATATTTTTTCCTTTTTAAAAGCGCCAAAAAGTATTGCCCCGAACAATGCAAAGTAAAGAGCGCTTCTGAATGGATTGGATGTAATGGCACAGGTGCCTGTTACGCATCCAACATATTTCCAATAAAGAAAGCCGACCAAAGCTCCTGCCAGGGCCCCCATAAAATACAGCTTATTTGTTTGAAACCACTTCTTCATAATGTATGTCCTCTGTTTTATTGTTTGCAGAACTTTTATTTACTGCACAACCACCGGTTCCGCAGCATCCAACATTGGCAACAGCCATTCCGGCAAATGCAGTGCCTAAAATGATGCTGATGGTTTCTGCCGCCACGATACCCTGTACCACGATAGCAACGCCTAATACCAGTCTGATTAGTCGCATAAAATTCCAACCTGTTAATATTGTTTTCATAATTCGTGTATTTGTTT
>JBKJPR010000103.1:0-7818 GCA_046594275.1 Sediminibacterium sp. | reverse complement strand
CGGGCGGCAGTAAAATCAGGTTTATTCCATTATTAAAATTATCCGGCGCCCCACTCAGGTTCTCGATCGCAATACTTTTCCGGTCCGGCGGCGTATACACCTGTAAAATGGGATAGGCCTTATCAGGTTCTACGGTTAACCGCAGTATATCATTACTCAGAACGCACTGCGGTTGTGTATCAGGTTTATTAAATTCAAAAGAATTATCTAACGTTACATCCCTTAAAGACCTGGCTTGTAAAAACCGGGTATCTGTAATCCTTTTGCCGGTAGGCAGAAGATCATCATCATATTCTAATTGTGTTTGACTGTTGAACTGCAACGTCCAGTCATCTACCCCGCCCCCCAACGTGAAATAGGGATGCCAGCCGTCAGCCAAAGGAATGGGATGACTGTTATGGTGTGTAATAATGGTAGTGATACTTAATTTATTTCCTGTTTGCAATTTCCAGTTAAGCAGTATGTCGTAGGGAAAAGGATAGCCATTATCGCTTCCTGTGTACCGGTATATGAGTTTTACACCTGCCGCAGTTTCGTTGCTTTCCGGATCTGCTATTTCATACACAGCATCATATAATAAACCATGGATCGCATGCTCGCCGAGATAGTGTTTGTTTACCCGATGCGTTATGCCCCCATGCCGGTAGCGGCCATTCCTCATCCGGCAGACAAAAGGGCTGAGTTTGGCGCTTTTAAAGCCCCTTGTAATATTTTTTTTTGCATCGCCTACCGAATCGAAGCCTTCTATAAGGTTTACAGTTTTACCCTTTGCCGGTATATGGAAAGCATTGAGTAAACCGCCAAAAGCATAGATTTCCGCTTCACAACCTGTATTAGTGTCTTTTAAGGTAATTACGGGATGTTCTGAATTTCTATCTATACAGACTTCAAAAGGCATAAGGGGCGTTTCAGCTTTGAATGTAAGCAGTTTTAACAGTAAATAGTATACCGCCCGAAAGCTAACAGTTGTTACCCATTGCTCCCAAACCTGTAAATTTGCAGTCGGGTTTAAAACCAGTGCATGTCATATACAACAAAGCATAAAGTTCGGATTGTAACAGCAGCCAGTTTATTTGATGGACATGATGCCGCTATTAACATCATGCGCCGCATTTTACAGGCAAAAGGGGCAGAGATCATTCACCTGGGCCATAACAGAAGCGTGGCTGAAATTGTAGAATGCGCCATTGAGGAAGATGTACAGGGAATTGCCATTACCAGTTATCAGGGTGGGCATGTGGAATTCTTTAAATACATGAAGGATCTGCTGGAACAAAATGGCTGCGGGCATATAAAAATATTTGGTGGCGGAGGTGGTACAATCTTGCCCGAAGAAATAAGGGTGTTGCATCATTATGGCATTACCCGCATTTATAGCCCCGATGACGGCAGGAAGATGGGCCTTGAAGGCATGATCGAAGATGTGATCAAACAATGTGACTATAGCCTCAACGGAACTGGAGAATATAAATCACCGATGACACTTGGTGAAGTAAAGGATATACGCAAAGTGGCCAGGCGAATTACTAATGCAGAGAATGGAGTACTAGTAACCGACAACCCCAAACAAACCCCAAACTCCAAACCCCAAACCCCAAACCCGCAAAGTCCCGTTCTCGGCATAACAGGTACCGGTGGTGCAGGGAAGAGTTCGGTCACCGATGAGATCGTGCGGCGTTACCTGCATAACTATAGTGATAAGACGATTGCGGTAATATCAGTGGATCCATCCAAGAAAAAAACAGGCGGCGCTTTACTTGGGGACCGGATACGGATGAATGCCATCTCCCATGGCCGGGCTTATATGCGGAGCCTCGCTACCAGGGATGATAATACGGCGCTCAGTGCGCATGTTCAGGATGCTATTGATATTTGTAAAGAAACCGGGTTTGATTTTATCATCCTCGAATCAGCGGGTGTAGGCCAGAGTGATGCTTCCATTTTAGATTATTGCGATGTGAGCCTGTATGTAATGACGCCTGAATACGGCGCAGCATCGCAGTTAGAGAAGATCAATATGCTGGATTATGCCGACATAGTCTGCATTAATAAATTTGATAAAGCCGGGGCCCTGGATGCATTGCATGATGTGCGTAAACAATATAAACGCAACCATAATTTATGGACGGCCAAAGATGAAGAGCTTCCCATCGTAGGAACGATCGCTTCACAATTCAATGATGCCGGGGTGAACGAATTGTTTGAAAAACTTGTTGAGACAATAGAACAAAAAACTGGCGTTGTATTTACCAATACGCCTGCTTCACACGATAAAAAAGTGGGGGATATATCCACTACTACCAAATCGCAGATCATTCCGCCCAAACGTGTACGGTATTTATCTGAAATATCAGATAGCAACAGGGGTTACGATACATGGGCGACAGAGCAATGCGCAGTTGCATCAAAACTGTACCAGATCAGCGGTACCATCGCAGTTTTGAAAGCTACTCCTTCTTTACAAAGTAGAGAAACACAGGCTCAGCTTCTTTCGGAGATGAAAGATCATTTTGAAAAACAACTTCATCCTGAATGTAAAAAAATGGTTGAACAATGGCCTGCTGTTGTTAAAAAATATGCGGCCGACTTTTTTGAATACACAGTTCGTGATAAAGTAATCAAACAGCCGTTGACTGTTACTTCTCTCAGCGGCACCCGTATTCCGAAATTGGTATTGCCCAGGTACAAAGACTGGGGCGATATCCTCCGCTGGCAACTCCAGGAAAATGTACCAGGGGAGTTCCCTTACACCGCGGGTGTATTTGAATTAAAGCGGCAGGGAGAAGACCCTACCCGTATGTTTGCAGGAGAAGGTGGGCCCGAGCGTACCAATAAGCGGTTTCATTATGTTTCGCTGGGACAACCGGCTATACGCCTGTCCACTGCATTTGACAGTGTAACCTTATATGGCGAAGACCCTGAACCGCGACCGGATATCTATGGCAAAGTAGGTAACAGTGGCGTAAGCATCGCAACAGTGGATGATGCTAAAAAGCTCTATAGTGGTTTTGATCTTTGTGATCCTAAGACCTCGGTAAGCATGACCATCAATGGGCCGGCGCCTATGTTACTGGCTTTTTTCATGAATGCCGCCATTGATCAGTTATGTGAAAAATGGATCGGGGAAAATAATGAATGGCCAAGGGTGAATGAATTCATCCGTAAAAAATTTGAGCACGCCCCCAAACCGGTGTATTACAATCCTGCTTCTCCCGAAAGGTTACCGGAAGGGAATAATGGCCTTGGCTTACAACTATTAGGCGTGAGTGGTGATGAGGTTTTACCCAAAGATGTATATGAAAAAATAAAAGTGGAGGCGTTATCACAGGTGCGAGGTACGGTGCAGGCAGATATTTTGAAAGAGGACCAGGCACAAAACACCTGTATTTTCTCTACTGAATTTGCCCTGAAACTGATGGGGGATGTGCAGGCCTATTTTATCGATCAGAAAGTTCGCAATTTCTATAGTGTAAGTATCAGTGGTTATCATATTGCAGAAGCCGGGGCCAATCCTATTTCCCAACTGGCTTTTACTTTATCTAATGGCTTCACCTATGTTGAATATTACCTCAGCCGTGGTATGCATATTGATGATTTTGCACCCAATCTTTCTTTCTTCTTCAGTAATGGGATGGATCCCGAATACAGTGTGATCGGACGTGTGGCCCGTCGTATCTGGGCAAAAGCGATGAAACATACATACAAAGGGAACGACCGTTCGCAAAAATTAAAATATCACATTCAAACGAGTGGCCGGAGCCTGCATGCACAGGAAATTGATTTCAATGATATCCGTACTACCTTGCAGGCGTTGTATGCCATTTATGATAATTGTAACAGCCTTCACACCAATGCATATGATGAAGCCATCACTACACCCACTGAAGAAAGTGTGCGCAGGGCCATGGCAATACAACTAATTATTAATCGCGAACTGGGAACAGCAGTTACGGAAAATTTTATCCAAGGAAGTTTTGCACTGGAAGAATTGACTGACCTGGTGGAAGAAGCGGTACTTTCCGAGTTTGACCGTATCACCGAACGCGGTGGTGTATTGGGCGCTATGGAAAGGATGTACCAACGGAATAAAATACAGGAAGAGAGCCTGTATTATGAAACCCTCAAACACACCGGCGAATTGCCTTTAATAGGCGTGAATACATTCCTTAACAAAAAAGGCAGCCCTACCATACTGCCCGGGGAAGTGATACGAAGCACAACAGAAGAAAAAGAACAGCAGATACAAAACCTGCTTGCTTTCCAGAAACGGAATATGGAAAAAAATATAAAATCCCTGCAAAAACTAAAAGAGGTTGCTGTCAATAATGGCAATCTTTTTGCCGAATTAATGGAGTCTGTTAAGTATTGTTCTTTGGGACAAATAACACATGCTTTATATGAAGTGGGGGGACAATATCGGAGGAATATGTAGTAGATGTTATTTGGGATTGTGGAATGCCGTTTCTCAATGAAATGGTTTTGTAAAATTACTTATCTTGAACCGGCCAATATAATGACCAGTTCCTTAAATTAAATGATTATGCGGGGAAGCGTATTTGTATGGTTACTAGTGTTTATTTTGTTGGGATCAACTGTTGATGCACAGTCAAAACGTTACGATAGTTCTATGAAACTGGGCAAAGTAGGTTTCAAAGTCTTGTGTAACAATAAAAGCACAGAAAAAAATACAGCGACCATCAGCCCGATTGGTTTTGAAAACACAGCGCGCGAAATATCAATAGAGGTAAAAGGCAGGATAACCAAAGCAGAGGTAGACGATCTTAATAACGATGGTTTCCCGGACCTGGTGATCTATGTATTTAACGGTGGACCTAAAAATACCGGGACAGTTATCGGTGTCAGTTCTGATAAGAACCAGGGATTTGCTCCTATCTTCTTTCCCGACCTGAACGATGACCTGAAGTTAAGAGTAGGCTATACGGGCAATGATGAGTTCTTATTAATGGAAGGCACACTGATGCGAAAATTCCCGATCTACGAAACTTCAGATACTGCCAATAGTAAACCAACAGGCATAATACGGCAGATACAATACCGGGTAATGCCCGGCGACAGAGGTGCTCAGAAATTCAAAGTAAGCAGAAGTTATGAGTTGAATAAACAGTAAAACCAAAAATAAACTTGAGAGCTATTCAATAGCTCTTTTCTGAGCGAGGGTAAGGTTGCAATAAGAGAAGGTCAAGAGAAAAGAAGAAAAAAAGGAAGCTCTTTTGCCTCTTTTTCTGCTGTCCTTCTCTTATTAAAACAGCATTTGAGAATGCTACTATTTCGTACGACTAATTTCGCTTCAAATCAGCGTATAGATTTTATAAGTGTGAATCCTGACAAAAATTAATCAACCGTTAACCCCTTGATTGGCATATATTATTAATTTATTGTTCCCGCTTTCTTTTCAACTCTCTCTTTAGTATCTTTAGTTCTCCAGATCAAATAATCATATATGAGAAAATTAATTGCTTTAACCCTGTCCCTTAGCTTTTTTCTTTCGGGCTACCCGCAAACCCTGCAGCAAGTGGAATCAAATAAAGTTATACTTCCCAATGGATGGGGGCTGACCCCTGTGGGCCGCAGCTTTCCCCTGGGCGATCTTCCTTTGAATATTGCAGTCAGCCGGTCGCAGAAATTGATGGCAGTTACCAATAACGGGCAGAGTGTTCAAAGTATACAGTTAATAGATCCGGCAACTGAAAAAATTCTTGATACAAAGGTGATACCTAAAAGCTGGTATGGCTTGCAATTCAGTGCTGATGAAAAAAGATTATATGCATCCGGTGGAAATGATAATTGGATATTGGAGTATGCAATTGAGAATAAAAAACTGGTTTTAAAAGACAGTATCAGCTTAGGAAAAAAATGGCCCAATAAAATCTCCCCCACCGGTATTGCCCTGGATGATGCTAAACAGGTTTTGTATGTTGTTACAAAAGACAATAAAACATTGTACCTCGTAGACCTGAAAACCAAAAAAAGCATACAGGAGATTTCCTTAGGCGCTGAAGCCTATGCCTGCCTGTTATCACCCGATCAGAAAGAATTGTATATCAGTTGCTGGGGATGTGATAAAGTGTATGTGTTTGATACACAAAAAAAGAATATTACCGCAGAGATACCGGTAGGTGATAACCCGAATGAACTTTGTTTATCTAAGAACGGGAAATATTTATATGTGGCTAATGCCAATGACAATGCTGTATCCGTTATCAATGTCCCCGAACGTAAAGTGATCGAAGTGCTTACTGCAGCGCTTTATCCTGATGCGCCAAGCGGTTCTACTACCAACGGCCTGGCATTGAGCGGTGATGAAAAAACATTGTACATAGCTAATGCTGATAACAATTGTTTGACCGTATTCGATGTATCGCACCCCGGCCAAAGTAAAAGCAAAGGATTTATTCCCGTAGGCTGGTATCCTACGAATGTGAAAGTGATCGGGAAGAAAATATTTGTATCGAATGGTAAGGGCTTTTCTTCCAGGGCTAACTTTTATGGTCCTAACCCTTTTGGAAAGCAGCAGGAAGTTGTTTACCAGCAGGGCGATCCCGAAAAGCCAGCCAGTGTTGAGTATATCGGCGGACTTTTTAAAGGGACCATGAGCATTATTGATGAACCAACTGAAAAACTGCTAAGTGTGTATTCACAGGTAGTTTATCGCAATACGCCTTATAATAAAGTGAGAGAGTTCCTGGCACAGGGTGAAGCAGGGAATCCTATCCCACGTAAGGTGGGTGAGCAGGGTCCCATAAAATATGTGTTTTATGTGATCAAAGAAAACAGAACCTATGATCAGGTTCTCGGCGATATGAAAGAAGGCAATGGCGATCCCCGGTTGGTATTGTTCGGAGAGAATATCACACCTAACCAGCATGCCTTGGCCAGGGAATTTGTATTGTTTGATAACTTTTATGTTGATGGCGAAGTAAGCATGGATGGACACAATTGGACTACTGGTGCTTATGCAACGGATTACTTAGAAAAGAACTGGGTAACCAGTTACGGCGGCCGTGGTGGCACTTACGATGGAGAAGGTAACCGGGAAATTGCCAATAACAAAGGTGGGTTTATCTGGGATCAGTGTAAGCGTGGAGGGGTTAGTTACAGAACTTATGGGGAGTTCGCAGACAATAATAAACCCAATATCCCTGTGTTAAAAGGGCACTTCAGTACTACTTTTACGGGTTGGGATCTTAGCGTAAAAGATACAACACGGTTTTACCAATGGAAAAAAGAGTTCGATTCATTGTTGGCCACCAATACAATTCCCCGTTTTAATAGTATAAGGTTCGGCACCGATCATACAGAAGGATTACGCAAAGGGAGGCCAACGCCTAATGCGCATGTGGCCGATAATGACCTGGCAGTTGGATTGTTTGTAGAATACCTGAGCAAAAGTTCGATCTGGAAAGAAACTGCCATATTTATTATAGAAGATGATGCACAGAATGGCGCCGACCATGTAGATGCCCACCGCAGCACTGCTTACCTGGCAGGCGGTTTTGTAAAACGAGGGTTTGTTGATCATACCATGTATTCCACTTCTTCCATGCTGCGGACCATTGAATTGATCCTTGGTATACCGCCTATGAGCCAGTATGATGCTGCAGCGCAACCTATGTGGCGTTCTTTCACAAGCACACCTAACTTAACGCCGTTTACTGCAAGAGCTGCGAGGGTTAACCTGATGGATAAAAATACTGCAATGAACGAATGGCAACGCCGTTCAGAAAAATTTGATCTTACCAAAGAAGATGCTGTCCCCGATCTGGAATTCAATATCGTATTATGGCATGGGATCAAAGG
>JBKJPR010000076.1:0-4069 GCA_046594275.1 Sediminibacterium sp. | reverse complement strand
TATGCGCATGTTATTTTTTCTTCTTCTTCCTGATTAATTCATTGAATTTATTATAGTCCATCACAAGTGTGAATGCAACGCCTGTTTCAATAAAATAGCCATCCAGTATCGCTTCATATTGATTACGCTGGTAGGCTTTCATCATATAACGGCCATCAGTTGACAATTTATAAGTGGTGGTTATATCCGGCAAGAACTGTGCTTCGCTCCCCCCCCTTGTAGAAGGGTCATCGCCTGATACTGTAAAGCTTTTACCCACAGTTACGTTCAGGCGGTCATTCATGAAACGCTTCGACAATGCCACATTAATATCTGTATGCCGTGAAGCGGTGGAATAATCTTCTGCATTTCTCAGGTCCACATTTACATCCACACCCTTGATCAGGTTAGAAGCTATATTGTTCATAGCATCACTGAGAAACCTGCTTACACTTTCCCGCACGATCTCGTTGGCACTGAAACCTTCGCCGCCTATACTTCCCAGGAAATCTGTACTTTGTTCACCGATAAATCTTCCCATCACCAGTAAACCGAATACCTGCTTATTCATTCCGGCCGCATCACCGCGCAACTGTACTAACTTATTATCAATCGTTGTCGAAAAATTAGAACTGATACCTGCTACATTTTCTTTCATTTTTACATCAAACTCCAGCGTAGGCGCTAATGCCTTTCCTTTGATATGGAGAAATACCTGGAAGGGTACTTTTTGCCTGTATAGATTGGTATTGAGACCTGCATTATCTGATACCTCGTTACGTATCAGTTCATACGGCGATGCTTCAATTTCATAGACAGCAGTGATATCGGCATCGGCATCGGCGGGATCGCCGGTTAATACGATCGTACTACCTTCCTGTAATTCAAACTTTCTTTTCAGGAACTGGTAATTGAGTTGGTAACTGCCCTTGGTAAGATTATAAGCGCCTGTGATGGATATCGCTCCATTAGGGCTAACGCCCGCATTAAACTGGCCTACGCCCCTTACCTGTAGCACATCCCTGGTAAGCGGATCTACGATGATATTGAACTGCGCTTCCTTACTGATGTCTATATTCAGGTCATAATTAAGATAAGCATACCTGCCATCATTGGACTGTGGACCCTCGGCCGGTGGTATGATAAACTCATTTTTTACTGTATCCATATCCACAAACTGCATTACGTTCTCCCGGTCTTTGACAGAGGCAATTATCTGCTGGCGAACAAAAGTGATATTTGATCCATCTTTCAGTGCTACCCTGCCGGCAATATCAGGCGTGGTCAAAGGACCGTTAACAGTTATGTCTGCATCTACCATTGCAGTTCCGTATAGCTGGTTATTATCTGCCGGTCTGTTATTTAATACAGTGAAATCAGTTGTTTTTACACTAAGCGCGGCACTTAACTCCTGCCTGCTGTTCTGTGCAAGTGCGCCATTGACCACCAGCTCATGCCCTGTTGAATCCTTAATAGTGAACTGATTGAAATTAATATTCGGATATTTCAGTTCAATGGTTTGTCCATCTAACCTCACTACCGTACCCAACTGTTTCAGTTTCGTGCTGGCATCATTAAAGCTGATTAAACCGTTCCACTCGGGACTTTTCACATTACCGGTGATACGAATGGGGCCTGTGAGAGTGCCGGAAGAATTCACCAGGGCGCTCATGGTAAAAGGTTCAATGGTCTTAAACTGCATAGGATTCAGGTTCAACAGCGCATCAATCGTTTTCTGGTTATACGTTCCTTTCAGATCAACATTATTACCATATCCAGCCAGGGCACCCGTTAATGTAACAGAACTGTTACCCACTGTAGTGGCACTCAGATCCAGTTTACCCATAGCCATGTTCTGATAAACAAGGCTATCAATTGAGAGTGTGCCATCCAGCGTAGGAATATTTTTTTCTATATCAGATACCCGCACCGAGGCATTAAGAATGCCATCCAACTGCAAAGAACCCGTATTTAGTAATGTGGTGATATTATGAATTGCAAACTGATCGATCTTTACATCGAGTGGCGCATTCAGTTCCCTGGTAATACTGTTCACCTCTATCTTTTCCGCTCCCTTGTTGATCGAAAACTGCTCTACATTGATTCCTTTTTTGCCGATAAGAAGGTTACTTTTCCCGGTTACCTGCCAGTTCTCATAATTTAGTTTTAACTGATCGGCTAACTGAACCTGATAGAGGTCATTCAACTGGCTGCCCCTGATAGAAAAAGCATAACGCTCTTTCTGATCTTTATCATTGGTAGAAAATTTTGCTGAAAGCCTTTTATCCAGTAAGCTGCCTTGCAGTGAAGTGGTATATAACAGCACCGAAGCTGCTTCCACCGTATCTGCTACCGCAGTGAACCGCAGAGAGTCGCCCATATCAATTGCATGGGCCCTGAGGCCAGCAACCGTATTTCCCTGGTATATCAATCCCGGAACAGAAAGATCGAGGTAACGGGTACTATCTGTTTTACTGTCATCCAGCCTGCCGCGCAATGCCATATTCTTATCAAAAAACAATCCCGGTATCAGTACTGCATACAGTGGGTCTGGCTTTACATCTACAGCCATATCAATACTGTACGCCTTAACAGGTGCATTGGTTACAACTTTACTATTGGTGTACTTAGCCATGTACTGCTGAAAGATCCCTCCCAGTTCAATATACCTGTACACACCCTTCAATGTGGCATCTGCAGGCGCTGACCGCATAGTGATGTTGGTTTTACCGCTATCTATATAACCGGTTAACAACAGGCTATCCATGCGGTACGCATTGCTGTTTTTATAAACAACCGTACTATCTAATCTCACAAAAGCATTCAGGAGCGCAGGATCCAGGTTCTTCAGATCTATATTCGCTTTTGTTTTAAAGGAGAAGGAGTCTTTATACAAACCCAATGCATAAGGATTGGCATTTTGTATATCGATAAAACTTTTTACAGAAGGGTACTGTTTATTTAGGGAGGCGTTCCCCTTCAGGCTTAGCTGTAATAAAGGATCCCTGGTTTTTCCTGCAAAATCATAATTGCCTTTGTTCCCGGAAAGGTTAAGTTGAATGCCTGTATAATTATGTTTCATCACCCTCAAAGAAGAAAGGTCAACAACCGACTGGATATTCGCGGTCTTATAATCAGTACCCGATCCCCTGGCTGAAATGGTACCATTCACTTTTCCAAACAAAGAATCCTGCTTTATCCATTTACCCGTTTCCAGGTTCCTGGCTACCAGTTTCAGGTTGTAACTCAGATTTTTGGGAGACATAAAATTGCTTATCCTTCCCTGTATGGCAGCATTGCCATAGGCGCTGTTAGCAGTTAGGTTATTCAACAGTTCGGTTCTGCTGCCACTTACTGTGCCTTTTATATGCATGGATGGTGGAAGGCTTATCTGTTGATTGGTCTTTTTATCCAAAAAACCCTGTAGCACATTCCGTGTAACATTCAGTTGGTATATTCTTGCATTAAAGCGTAACCCATTTTTAGACAAGGCATTGGTAACGAGCCCTGATCCATCCAGGTAAACATCATTACGGTTAGAGCGCAAGGTTAAGCGATGAATAACAGCACGTTTGGCATTTCCATCAGCCTGCGCAGTTGCATACAGGGTTGAAATACCCTGTAATTGCTTTGCATATGTATTTGCTATTCCTGGCAGCAATAACTCCAGATCCGCTTTTGAGATAATATTATCCTTGAAATCGATTTTATTCTGCGCAGCGCTGTTGCCTGCATGCATAAGGGAATAAGGGTATACCAGCGCAGATCCCTGAATCTTTGAACGGGGTGTTTGAACATATAGATCAGTGATGCGTATGGAGGAATCCACCACCATCGCAAAATTTCCATGCAAACTGTCCAGTACCAACCCGCTTTTATCTATTCCAGACGCAGCTCGTACATTCACATTCGTGTACTTACCCGTGTAATCAATATTTTTTGCATAAGCGGTGAAATGCTTCAAGTTAATATGATTGAGATCAAACCCTTTTGTTCGGGGAAGGGCAGTTACATTGTAGATAATATTGTCATTCTGTAAAACCAGTTCTTTGATATGAAGTACGCCAAGGGAATCAATGATGATGGCTCC
>JBKJPR010000049.1:0-4309 GCA_046594275.1 Sediminibacterium sp. | reverse complement strand
AATCTGCGAATCTGCGGCTATAATACCTAGTCTATAAAAACATCCGTATGGTTATCAGCTACGCTGCCATTTAGTTGAGTATACACTTCCAGTAATTTCCTTACAGCTTTTTTCCCTTCATCACCAAGGGCTAGTGAATAGTTGTTTACATACAGATCGATATGCTGTTTCATAACAGCCTCGTCCATTTCTTGTGAATGCTGCCGTACATAACCGGTGAGTTGGGGGTAATTGTCAAATGCATACTGAAGGCTTTCCCGGATCAGCCGGTCGATTTTTTTTTGCGTATTTAAATCAATAGATCTTTTAACAACAATGCCGCCCAATGGTATGGGAAGCTTAATTGTTTCTTCCCAATAACTGCCCAGGTCCATTATTTTCACCAATCCTTTATCCTGGTAAGTGAAACGGTTCTCATGGATGATTACCCCCGCATCCACCTCCCCTTTCAGAACAGCGTCTTCGATCTCGTGGAATACCATGAACCTTTTATTCTTTGCTTCCGGGAATGCCAGTGTGAAAAGGAGGTGGGCAGTGGTGTCTTTTCCGGGAATGGCTATCCGGTTTGTAGTTTGTAGTTTGTGGTTTGTGGTTGGTTGGCCGTTAACGGGTTCAGGTTGTGGGTTGTAGGTTGTCGATTTGGTAATTAATAACGGACCTACTCCTTTGCCAAGGGCACCGCCACTGTTTAATACCAGATATTTATCAAGCGCTTGCGGCAATACACCATAACTGATTTTCGAAATATCTAACCTGCCTTGTTTGGCCCAATCGTTCAGGGTTTGCACATCTTCAAGCATCACTTCAAAAGAAAGTCCCCCGGTATCTATTTTATTATTCACCAATGCATCAAAGATGAAGGTATCGTTGGGACAGGGGGAGAAGCCGAGGGTGAATGTCTGGTTTCGGAATTCCGGTTTCTGATTTTTTATTTGGTTCATCATCCCATATATCTTTTAAATCCTTCAAAATCAAGGTTCAGGTAATTTTATAAAGTTTTTCAACATACTTCAGCAAAGTTTGATTGAGATGGGCGATGGCTTCTTTCATTTTCCAGTTTTCTTTATTTCTTTCACCGGTATAGTTGGAGATGGCCCGGATCTGGATAAAGGGAATATTGGCTTCCCGGCACACATAATGCAGGGCGGCGCCTTCCATGGTTTCTACAATGGGATTGTATTTTTTGATTAATTGCTGTATCCTTTCTTTGCTGGTGGAGATTTGATTGATGGTAATGCCGCTAACTTCCGGGAGCTTTAATAGGTTGTATTTGGATAACCAGGGATTGGGTAATTTTCTTCGTTCAAAAGGATGGTAGCTGCTTTTTTCGAGTTTTAGGTCAAAAATATCCTTCCATTTGCCATCTTCTTCCACGCCCATATCACCCAGCGACTCCTCGTTAACGATGACTACTTTGCCTAAAGGAAGTGAAGTGTCGAAACTGCCGGCAATGCCTGCCTGGATCAGCAGGTCGGGTTTTTCTTCCCATACCACCCTGGTGAGTGAGGCAGTGGTAGCCAGCATTCCTACACCGCCCTGGTGAAAGCGGATACTGAGCCGTTGGCTCTCACTGGTATACAGTTTATTCATCTCCAGGAAAGAAGGCATCCATTCTGCAACAGTAGCGGCTGTAATGATCACTCGCATAGAGACAAAGGTGGGGAAAAAGTCCCGAAGTCTGGAAGTTGGAAAGTCTGAAAGTACTTATGTGAATTTCCTGTTTTCTGGCTTCCGGTCTTATCTGACTTTCTGACTTCCCGACTCTTCCCTACCTTTGCAAAAATTTTTCGGGACGAATGGTGTATTTAACAAGACAGGAACATTTTAATGCTGCGCATAAACTGTTCAATCCCAACTGGAATAAGGAGCGGAATGAGGCAGTATTCGGGGTTTGTGCCAACGAGAACTGGCACGGGCATAATTATGACCTTTATGTGACTATTAAAGGGGAACCAGACCCTGATACCGGCTTTTTGTATGATGTGAAAAAGCTAAGCCTGCTGATTAAACAGCATGTGGTTGACCGCCTGGACCATAAGAACCTGAATATGGATGTGGATTTTATGAAAGATAAAATGTGCAGTACCGAGAACCTGGCAACCGCTATCTGGGAGCAACTGGACCCTCATTTACCGGCTTCCGTAAGCCTGCATTGTATTAAACTGTACGAGACCCCGCGTATATATGTCGAATATTTTGGTGATTAAATTTCTCTTTATTACGTTTTCTGTTTATGAAAACTTTTTTGGGGCTGTGCAAACAAAATAAGATCATGCTGGTTATTATTATCGTATGTAACTTTAAGACCAATGATACCAGCAAGAAAGTTAATTGGGTGAAGATGTATGCAAGCTCAGTTATCTATCTTATGGCTTCTGTATGCCAGGCCACTTGATCAGCACACTTCTGAAACAGTGCAGTTGATAACCGGACCACTTGAGAAATGAAATTTTTTTACAGGATCATCGGTGTTGCTAAAGTTGAAGTGTGCAACGTCCGCCTGAACCGACGGGCAACGAAGAAGCAAAAAGTAACGGTAGCAGGGGACAAAAATAACAGCCTGTCACACAGACAAACCTATGAGTAAAGTAGCAGTTTACCGGAAAGAGCATTTTAATGCGGCTCATCGCCTCTATAACAAGACATGGAGCGATGAGCGGAATGATGCAGTATTTGGATTATGCAATAACCCGAATTTTCATGGGCATAATTATGAACTGGTAGTGAAAGTGGTGGGTGAGCCAGATGCTGATACCGGTTATGTAATAGACCTGAAAGTATTGAGCGATCTGGTGAAAGAAGAAGTGTTGAACCGGTTTGATCATAAAAACCTGAACCTGGATACGGTAGAGTTTGCGGATTTGAATCCTACCGCAGAAAATATTGTGAAAGTCATTTACCAGTTACTGCGGGCAAAACTGGATACCACCCTGGACCTGACGATCAGATTATATGAAACCGAAAGAAATTTTGTAGAATATCCTGCATAAATCATGCAATAAACAGATCATTATGGCGTATTCAAAAATTGAAAAATATGATGAGGAAGTAACTTGCGGCCTGGTTAAAAATTATCATGAGATATTATCATCTTTAGGTGAGGACCCGGAGAGAGAGGGACTGCTAAAAACCCCGGAGCGAGTGGCCAAAGCTATGCAGTACCTTACGCAAGGGTATACCATGGACCCCAGGGCTATTATTAATTCGGCAAAGTTCAAAGAGGATGTGAGTGAGATGATCATTGTAAAAGACATTGAACTGTATTCCATGTGCGAGCACCATATGCTGCCTTTTTTTGGGAAAGCGCATATCGCGTATATTCCTAATGGCTGGATAACCGGGCTGAGCAAAATTGCGAGAGTGGTGGATGTATATTCACGCCGTTTACAAGTGCAGGAAAGGCTGACCACGCAGATACTTGAAGCCATTAAAGAATCTCTGAACCCCGTGGGGGTAGCAGTTGTGATAGAAGCCAAACATTTATGTATGATGATGCGTGGTGTGCAGAAGCAGAATTCTGTAACTACGACTTCTGCATTCGATGGAGAATTTTTGCAGAACACTACCAGAAGTGAATTTCTGAAACTGATAAGTGCCCGGTTAGGGTGAAATCTTTTTTTACTATTGCCACAGAAAACACGGAATGCACACGGAAAAAATCTGTGTAAATCTGTGTCCTCTGTGGCTATTGTTTTTATAAGTAATACTTTTATGTAAATCTTACTTATGAAACATGCTTACCTGTTTCCCGGCCAGGGGTCTCAATTCAGTGGAATGGGAAAAAATCTGTATGAGTCAAATTCAATTGCCAAAGAATTTTTTGAAAACGCCAATGATATTTTGGGTTTCCGTATCAGTGATGTGATGTTTACAGGAACGGATGCGGAACTGAAACAAACCGATATTACCCAACCAGCGGTTTTTCTACATTCTGTGATCGCTTTCAATACCATTGAAAATGCCCGGCCGGATATGGTAGCCGGCCATTCACTTGGTGAGTTCTCAGCATTGGTTGCCAATGGGGTATTGAATTTTGAAGACGCTTTACAACTGGTCAGTATCCGTGCCAGGGCTATGCAAAAAGCCTGTGAGCTGCAACCATCTACCATGGCGGCCGTACTGGCATTGGCAGATGAAAAAGTGGAGGAGATATGCGAAGCGGTAAAGGTAGAAACGGGGGAGATTGTTGTAGCGGCTAATTATAACTGCCCCGGGCAGCTTGTTATCAGTGGCTCCCTAAAAGGTATTGAGATTGCTTGTGAAAGAATGAAAGCTGCCGGCGCCAAAAGGGCTTTGGTATTGCCTGTCG
>JBKJPR010000025.1:0-4327 GCA_046594275.1 Sediminibacterium sp. | reverse complement strand
GAATTTAGAGGGCGAAAAAATGAGTACCAGCCGCAACTGGAAATTAGAGATGCAGGATTATATTGATGATTTTATCAATAAAGAAAATGGCGGCACTCAGATGGCGGATGTGTTGCGGTATTACCTTACCCAAATTGCACCCGAGACCAAGGACAGTGAATTTACCTGGAAAGGTTTCCAGGATGCCAATAACAGTGAACTGGTGAGCATCTTTGGCAACTTTGTGAACCGCGCCATGGTGCTGATGCATAAACTGACCAAAGGAAAAGTACCTCCCCTGCATGGCGCTGCATTGACTGAGCTGGATAAAAGTACGATGGAGGAAGTAAAGAATACGAAGGAAAAAACAGAAACACTGTTAGAACAATATAAATTCAGGGAGGCACTGTTTGAAGTGATCAACCTGGCAAGAACTGGTAATCAATACATGCAGAAGAAAGAGCCATGGATAGTAGCGAAGCGGACAACGGACGATGGACAACTCATAGCGGAAGCGCAGCAATCCATTGATAACACACTGCATATCTGTTTACAGGTATGCGCTAATCTGGCTGTGCTGATCAATCCATTCCTGCCATTTACTGCCAGGAAAATGTGTCATATGTTCAAGGTAGTAGATAAAATACTGGACTGGGAGAATGCGGGCAAAATGAATTTACTGAGTGTAGGTTATTCACTCCGCCCACCGGAATTATTATTCAGGAAAATTGATGATACAGAAATAGTCGCTCAACTTGAAAAATTACAATCGGCAGTCGTGAGCCGTGAGACGTCAATAAAAGAAACAACAAAAATGGAACAACCCAATCAACAGCCGGCAGACAAAGTTCAACAGACCACAGTTGAAAAGAAAGGAGAACCGGAAGCAGGAAACCCGAAACCCGAAATTATTTTTGATGATTTTGCCAAGATGGATCTTCGTGTTGGCAAAATCGTAAGCGCTGAAAAAGTAGAGAAAGCGGATAAGCTTTTAAAGCTGTCTGTGGATCTTGGTTTCGAAACAAGAACGATTGTTTCAGGCATTGCCTTGCATTTTAAGCCAGAAGATATCGTTGGCAAGCAGGTAACTGTAGTCGTAAATCTTGCACCAAGAAAAATGCGGGGTATTGAAAGCAATGGAATGATTTTAATGGCAGAAGATGCGGATGGCAAACTGCATTTTATTAACCCGGAAGAAAATATCAATCCAGGCGCGGGTGTGAGTTAAGCTACATGCAAAACGCTGAAGGCTTAACGTTTGATTGCGTTGCTTCTTCAGCGTTTTGCTTTCTGTATTTAGCGTTCCGCGTTGTCAGGCTTTATCAAAACTCACGCATTCCTTCAGTTCCCTTTCAGAATACGCGTATCCATATTGTTTAAGCACATCATCCGGCACCCCATTCCACTGGTTGGGTGTGTTACCCATGTATCCGAGATCTTTAACGCCTATTTCAGAGGTATAGAAACCCGTCATAACCATATCGCGCATTTTATTAAAGAAGGCAACGCCCTGTAACATTTCAGGTTTGATCTTCCTGTTGGTTTTAGCGATCGCATCTTTTACCACAGGAAATGCGATCTGGTCGATAAGTTCTAACTGTTGTTTTTTATCGCAGTCTTTAAATGGCTTTTCATAATGGTTTAGGCAATAAACATCCATCCAGCGCAAACCACCACGTAATGGCGTTTGATGGTTGGGCATATCTTTTACAATAAACTCAAGAAACTCATGCACTTTGGCATCGGAGGCGCTGCCACTCACATCATCTTTTGGAAGAATGATGTCTTCCAAAACAATGATGGTTGCCATTTCGTGATCTGTAAAGAACTTGTCTCCGGTATTCAGTTTTTTCAGGTAGTTGTCCTCTTCGGCCATCCTGCCCTCATACACAAAAGCTTCTTTAGATGCGACGATGCCTTTTTTATCGCTGTTCTTACAAGCTTCTATCAGCACCCCTGATCCTACAGTGCCTATCAGTAATGCTTTGATCGATTTTCTTCTGTCCATGATCTCAGATTGATATGATTAGATATATGATTTCGCTGATCGCAGATTTCTATGATTTTTAATATGATTGAGAATCAGTGTAATCATACTAAAAATCATATCAATCCGTGATCAGAGGTTTTGTTTTTTCATTTCATCGATAATATATTCAGATGCCCGCATTGATAACGCAAGTATCGTCCAGGTAATGTTTTTATCTGCCTGTGATGTGAACTGGCTGCCATCAACGCAAAACAAAGTTTTACAGTCGTGCGCCTGGCTCCATTTGTTCAATGCAGATGTTTTACGGTCTGCACCCATACGAACAGTTCCTGCTTCGTGAATGATATTGCCCGGATTGTTCAATCCATAATTATTTTTTTCCGTATCCTCTCCACCCCAGGTAATGATGGCGCCCATATTATGCAGGATCTCTTTGAATGTTTCCTTCATATGTTTCGCCTGTTTTATCTCGTAGTCGGAATGGTTAGTATGAAAACGTAAAACAGGAATACCATATTTATCGACCACAGTTGGGTCGATCTCGCAATAGTTATCGATGTTGGGAACGGCTTCTCCCCTTCCTGCCATTCCTACACCTGCGCCGTAAAAAAATCTTGCATCTTCTTTTAATCCTGCCCCATACCCACCGGCTTCTTTTGTTTTTCCATTTACCATATACTTACCATTCTGGTTTTGGATGCCCATACCAAACCCATAAGCAGGCTGGCCCATGCCACCCCAATATTCAATATGGTAGCCACGGGGGAAATCCAATTTCTTATTGTCAAGCCACCAGGGTGTGTACACGTGCATACCGCCAACGCCATCTTCGTTGTAACGTTTACGGCCATAAAGTTGTGGCAATACGCCACCAACTGCAGCTCCTGTAGAATCGTGAAGGTATTTACCTACCACATTGCTGTCATTTGCCAAACCATTCGGATGGCGTATTGATTTTGAGTTGAGGAGCAACCGCGCTGTTTCGCAGGTACTGGCAGCCAATATTACTGTGCGGCCGCTTACCTGGTACTCCATATTATCTCTCTTATCAACATAGGAAACGCCTGTGGCAAGTCCATCTGCATTTGTGATCACTTCACGCACCATGGCCATGGTGATCACATCCACATTGCCTGTTTTTACCGCTGGTTGTACAAGCGCTGAAGAAGAAGAGAAATCTGCAGCGATCTTACAGCTACGTCCGCATTGTGCACAATAGAAGCATTGCCCGCGGTCTTCATTGATCTTTTTGGTAAGGATGGATAAACGTGACGGGATCACAGGAATACCCAGGCCTGTTGCTGATTTTTTGATCATCAGCTCATGCAATCGCGGCTTGGGTGGCGGAAGAAAGATCCCGTCCGGATCATTCTCCAATCCTTCATTAGACCCGAATACGCCGATCAGTTTATCTACTTTATCGTAGTAAGGTTTAACATCATCGTAGCTGATGGGCCAGTCATCTCCCAGTCCATCAATACTTTTGCGTTTGAAATCACGCGGTCCGAAACGCAGGGAGATACGTCCCCAGTGATTGGTTCTTCCGCCAATCATACGTGCACGCCACCAATCCCATTTGGCGCTTCCTTCGGCCATGGTATAGGGTTCACCATCAATTTCCCATCCCCAGTAGCATCCATCAAAATCACCGAATGGCCTGAATTTCGTGCTCGCCCCACGCCGTGGTGATTCCCATGGGTTTTTTAGCTGAGCAGAATCTTTGGCGGGGTCATAATCAGCCCCTGCTTCGAGCAGGCAGACCTTTAATCCGGCTTTTGCCAAAATATACGCGGCCATACCGCCGCCGGCGCCTGAACCTACAATAACGGCATCGTATTTCTTCGCCTGTTTCTTGATCTGGAGATCTCCCATATAATAATTTTGATTTTGGTATCTGTTGAAGGAATGAATGTAAGATATTTCAGTGTAATGTAGGATGCACGACTTGAAATTATTTTCCGTCCATGGGGTTAGGCGTTTATGTTGGTGACAACACCAACATCGGCTAAATGAGGGATGTACGCCTGGAAATTATTTTCCGCTCATAAGGTTAGATGTGGCTGTTGGTGGTAACACCAACAGCGGTGTCAGGGCTGGGAGAAAACCACCGTATCCTTAAAGTAATCTGACAAGCAAATGATCTTGCCTTCTTCGTTAAAAGTAATATCAGTCATCACGCGGTTACAGTATTCATTATTGCCTTTTATCTTTCCACGCGAATCGCAGATATGAATACAACGCTTATCACTTACCGGTAATATATCAATGATGGTCCATTGCAGGAACTCGTACCTCCTGAACATGGCCCTGAACAATGCTTTGATACGGCTATGCCCGGTTACAGGCGGGGCAGGCGGT
>JBKJPR010000393.1:0-3694 GCA_046594275.1 Sediminibacterium sp. | reverse complement strand
TGGCACCGCTTTGCTATGGTATTATGCCTTCAGGCCCTACGGCAATTTCCGAAATGGCAATTACCAGCGGGCCGGTTTCTTTTCCGGCGCTATCAATGCAAAATCCAATATAGGCAGTAACGCTTTAAAAGGCGGTGTTACAAGAGGTGGGTTTGGAAGAGGGGGATATAGTAGTGTGTCTTCCTGAGTTTGGGGTTTGGGGTTTGGGGTTTGGGGTTTGGAGTTTGGGGTTTGGGGTTTGGAGTTTGGGGTTCAACTGGGTCTGTAAATTACTTCTCAATTATTAATTACTAATTATTAATTGAATCTTTGATCATTCTCACCACCACTTTATCAATTGGTAACGACATATGATCTTCCTGTAGATCTTCCCATCCGATCCACCTGAATACTTCACTTTCGCCATCAGGATCTGCAATCTGGTGGGGAGCAAAATCAAAAGCTCGGGTTTTGGCCTCTATCTGAATGGGTTCCCGGGCTTTTACCCGATAATAAATAGAGATGATCTGGTCCTGATTATTGAATGCGGAGATCTGAAAAAAATCAGTGGTGTAAATATGCTCACCTACTTCTACGGCCAATCCTGTTTCTTCCATGAATTCTCTTTGGAGGCAATCTCTTGTGCCTTCGCCGAATTCCAGTCCGCCACCGGGTAATTTGGTAAAATAACTGCCGCGTATGAATTCATCACTCACCAATAATCGCTTGTGGGCATCAATTAATATTCCGTATACCCTTACATTGAACAGCGCCATATTAAAACCATTTTTTCTTCATGAAATACCAACTGATGATAACTGAGACGACTAGCGAAATAACAATTGGTATATAAAAAGCATGGTTAGAGAACTGGAAGGGGATAGCTACGTTCATTCCAAAAATACTGGTCACCAGGATAGGCAGTGAAAGGATAATGGTAATGGATGTTAAGCGTTTCATAACACTGTTCAGGTTATTGCTGATGATACTGGCAAAAGCATCCATGGTACTGCTGAGGATGTTGGTATAAATATTTGCCATCTCAAGGGCCTGGCTGGTATCAACAATCAGATCCTGCAGTAATTCCCTTTCTTCTTCATTCAGCCCCAGAAAATTGGTACGTTCCAGTTTCATCATCAGCATTTCATTACTGCGCAGCGCGGTAACAAAATATACCAGGCTTTTCTGTATCCGCATCAGGTTAAGGAGGTCCTCATTACTGTTGCTGCTGTAGAGGCTTGTCTCATATTGGTTGCGGCGGTGATTGACCTCTTTTAAGAATTCCATAAAATTCTGCACCACTTTCTCAAACACTTTTAAGATCATCATGTTCTTTTTGTCGGGATGGCGTTTCTGGAATGAGTTAAGGAATTTTTTAATGGCGCCATTATCAAATGAATTTACGGTAACGATCTGGGTATGGGTTAAGATGATGCAGATAGGGATCGTAATATAAAAAGCATCACTGTCGTTAAAAGAATTATTCTCAGTAGGCGTTTTAATGACAACGAATTTTACATTGTCTTCCATTTCATAACGGGGCCGCTCATCTATATCCAGTGAGTCGCGCAGGAATTCAATCGGGATGCTCAGGTCTTCACTTAATTCGATGAATTCCTCTTCTTTGAAAGGCGGTACCAGGTTTACCCATACGCCCATATCCGGCTTGTCAATTTCTAGTGTCTGGCCGTTGATGTTTTTGAAATACTGGATCATGAGGAAGTTTGGAGTTTGGAGTTAGGAGTTAGGAGTTTGGAGTTAATTTTGGAAAACAAAAACAGGTTTTAAAATCCAGGTGAACTCCTGACTCCAAACTCCTGACTTTTAACTAAATAATATTAATCTCTCCTTTAAAAACAAAAACCGCAGGCCCGCAGAGCCATATATTTTCAAAAGACTCTTCGCCAGTTTTATCAAATTCAACTGCCAGGTTGCCACCTTTTGTCTGTATTTCTATCCGGTTAAAGCCATTTTCATTATGTGCAAAAACAAGGCCTGCTGCTGTAACGCCAGTACCGCAACTGTAGGTCTCCTCTTCAACCCCGCGTTCATAGGTTCTTACAATTAACCTCCTCTCATCATTCTCAACAAAATTCACATTAATACCCTCTTTCTCAAATTCTTTACTGTAGCGTATTTCTTTACCTTCTTTATATACATCCATAGCCATAACGTTGTCTACAGCCTTAACTAAATGGGGCGATCCTGTATCAAGAACCACATCGCCAAAACGGTTATCTACACCAGATACATCTTTCATTTTCAGATTTATCCATCCATGTTCGCCAAACGTAGCGTAGTGTTCTCCATCCACTGCCATAAAATGGTATTTCTGTTTTTGAATACCCATATCATATGCAAACCGGGTAAGACATCTCCCCCCGTTGCCGCACATGCTGGATTCATGGCCATCGGCGTTGTAATATTTCATTTCAAAATCATAACCTGGTAATTCATTCAACAGCATTAAGCCATCTCCGCCAATACCGAATCTTCTGTCGCATAGATGTTTTACCTGTGCGGTTGTTAATTCGATACCTGCTGTCCTGTTATCTATGATCACAAAATCATTACCGGTACCCTGGTATTTGTAAAATGTTATTGTCATGATGTTATACTATGTTTTTCGTTTGATACTTATCAAATGCCCGCCAGTATATCCAATGTTTTAATGATAAGCTTATCCACTGCTGCAGCGCCGTCTTTACTGAATGTTTTCTCAACACGGTTAGCAACAATCGCGCTCAGACTCAGGCAATGATGTCCCAGCAGTTTTCCTAACCCGTATATAGCGCTTGTTTCCATTTCAAAGTTAGTGATGCGATGGTTGCCATAACGGAACCCGGTCATCTGGTTAATCAGATCGGGGTTAGTCAGCCCTAAACGCAATACTCTTCCCTGCGGGCCATAAAAGCCGGGGCAGGTTACGGTGATGCCATGCTGAAAACCTTCCACAAAATATTTCTGGATAGAGGGGGCCGCCGATGAAATACAGGGCGCGGCAAAATTATTTCCTGTCTGTGTATGGGTTACAAATGCACGGACCAGGTGTAATTCCTCATCATTGTTTTCCTGCCTGTAAAAGTTCATAAGGTTATCAATGCCTAATCCATGTGTACTGGCTACAAAGCTGTCCACCGGTATATCTGCCTGTAAAGCACCGGAAGTGCCTACCCGTACAATGGTCAGGTGTTTCAGATTGGGTTTGATGGTCCGCGTTTCAAAATCAATATTCACCAATGCATCCAGTTCATTCAGTACGATATCAATATTATCTGTACCGATGCCTGTTGACACAACAGATATTCTTTTTGTACCGATATAGCCGGTATGGGTCACAAACTCGCGGTGCCGGCATTCTGCCTCCACCCTGTCAAAATGCTTGCTTACTTCTCCAACCCGATCAGGATCGCCAACAGTAATGACTGTTCCGGCAAGTTCTTCAGGTAATACATTCAGATGGTAGGCAGCCCCCCGGCTGTTAATGATCAATTCACTTTCTGCAATACGGTTCATTTTTAAAGTGGGTTAGGCGCCAAATTTCGTGTTTTCATATTTAGAATTTTAAATTTCCTTTGATTGCTTTATTTTCGCCCTCTTCAAAAAAGGTGTTTGCAGAAGAATACTGCATGCCCAAATAAAAGGTCCTGTGGCCGAGTGGCTAGGCAAAGCTCTGCAAAAGCTTCTACAGCGGTTCGAATCCGCTCGGGACCTC
>JBKJPR010000306.1:0-3628 GCA_046594275.1 Sediminibacterium sp. | reverse complement strand
AATGTACACCCCGTTATTACCGTACTCGGCGTGATCGTTGGATTGCAGTTATTTGGTTTCTGGGGATTTATTTTCGGCCCTTTACTGATCAGTTATTTTCTGTTGCTGTTAAAGATTTACAGTAATGAATTCGGGTCGTTTAAGTAAATCAGCAACGCCTTTCTTTCGCGTAAGGGTTTCATTTTAAAAGGGCTATACTCCCTCCAACCGGTGGGATAGCAGCGCTTAATTTTATCACATAATAATAAGTTCCCTGCGGAAGAGATTTCCCGTATTGATCTTTTCCATCCCATTCTGTACGGTAGCCTGTTGAACGGAATAGACTTCTTCCATAACGGTCAAAAACTTCAATGATACAGTTGGGATACAATTGCAAAGCAGGAATGCTCCATATATCATTGATGCCATCATTATTTGGTGAAAATGCATTGGGTACATTCACTGGTGGATTGATGGTTACCCGCACCGGCAACACTACACTGCAGCCGGCATTAGTTGTCCCTTTTATATAATATACGCCGCTGGAATCAACTGCTTCGGGATGGGCAAAGCGCTGTGTAGTCAATGGGTTTTTCCAGAAGCTAAAATTGGTACCCTCCCCGGAATGAATCCATTGCCTCAGATTTACTTTTGTTGGATACATGACAGCCGGCGGATCCTCAACCGTAAAAACAGGCCTGGGACCAATGTTTACATTTACCTCTTTTATGGCATAACAACCCAGTGCGTTTGTGGCCTTGATAAAGTACATTCCTTTTTCAGCTATTGCATGTGGCGATGGCACACTCACACCCGTTATCGCATCTTTCCAATAGCTGAATAAAAGACCCGGTTCGCTTCCCGATGTGATGGCCGATGATGTGATGTTTACAATATCGGGGGAACAGGCAGCCGGCGGATCCGTAATGACAAGCGAAACCGGCCGGGCCAATGCCTTTATGGGTTTGATATCGCTGCAACCGGCTGTATTCTCTGCCTTGATATAATAGGTTCCTTTCTGAGCCGCTTTGGGAAAGGGTACGGCTTTTTTCGTGTTTGAATCCGAGAAATAAGAATAGAACATACCTGCGCCGCTTCCTGTGGTTAACAGAGAGGAGGTAAGGTCGATGCCCGGTACCTCACAACCCACCACCGAATCAAGAACCTGGAAATGGAATGGATCAGCGGATAACTGGATGATGGTCCGGAGTGTATCCTGGCATCCCAGCCCGGGATAAGGTATGATCTCCACTGCATAGCGTGTACCCGGTATGGCAGGAAAAACTTTTAATACATTTTCCGAACCGAGGCGCTGTAAAAAATCATTGCTGTACCAGTTATATTCTTTAAATCCATAAGGTGCAGTAAGCGTGACCACATCTTTATTTACACAAACCACATTTCCCGACAGGGGTGTAGAACAGTTTTCATTCACATCCACATACGCATACCCGAAATGAGCACCTGCTGCACAATCATTGGTCGTAAATTCCAGCCTCAGGGTCTTCCCGGCATAACCGAAAAGATTAAGTGTAATAGGTGACCAATCTTTATAATATACTTCCTGCCCATTCTTTGACAAAAAGAAATCGGGGAGGTCGCCAGATGCCACGAACTGGAATGTGGCGCAATCCACATACTTGTTATCTGTTACATTAAATATTCTTGATACAAATCGCGGTTGCTGAAATTCCTGGTGCTCGGGATTCTGAAGCACTACTGCGTAATGATAGAGAAGACTGTAATCGTTCTTATTTGCGGGTATCTGGAATGTATAGCTTACACTTTCTGTCTGCGCTTCGCTGGAATCGTTTCCAAGACGAATAGAGTAACCGCTTCCATTGGGGGAGGTCACGGGGAAATTGCCATAAAAATCAACTTCTCCCTGGTTAGTGTTCTTTATAATCTTATGCCGAAGTTGTTTAGGGGCTGAAACCCCCAGGGTGAGTTTACCATCAGGATATATTCTGCCAACATATGTCTGCCAATGATCGAAGTTGCCTGATTCAAATCCAATGTTAGGAGGGCAATTAACCTGCGCCCCCGTTCCTGTTGCCATCAACAAAAGGAAAAGCACTATCAGCCATTGATATTGCCATAATTTTCTCATTTGAACATATATCAAATCGGTTTGCCTGATCGCCGGAACCGAAAAAATAAAATCGCCAGTCAGTTGACAAAAAATAAGGGGCTTCCGTTGCAGTTGCCGGGTAAATTTTTAAAACTATGTTTAACTTTGCGACCCCGGTTTATCAGCCTGTCCCAGCCTTCCAGATCCCTGTTCTCTTGGCCCTTGCCTCCTTGCCCCTTGTTCCCTTGACCCTTGGCCTCTTGATCCTTGTCCTCCTTGCCCCCCAGGTCCCTGCTGCCTTGGCCCTTGTTCCCTTGACCCTTGCCCTCTTGATCCTTGTCCTCCTTGTCCCCTTGCCCCTTGCCCCCTTGATCCCTGCCCATTCCTTCCTGCCCTTGGATTATATTCGGGACTCGGACCGAACTCTTCCGGCACCTGTGCCTTGGTCACCGCGTGTCCTAGTAACTGTTCTATCTGTGCAAATTTCTGTTGTTCTTTTTCACTGATAAATGTGTACGCCGTTCCTTCACTCTCCGCCCTGGCTGTACGGCCTATGCGGTGTATATAATCTTCGCCATCATTGGGTACATCATAATTGATAACCAGGTCTATGTCTTCAATATCAATACCCCTGCTCAGGATATCTGTTGCCACCAATATCTTTAATTTTTTATTCCGGAAGTCCTGCAATACCTGTTCGCGTTGGCTCTGTTCCAGGTCGGAATGGATCTCTTCGATGGAAAAACGAGCACGTTTCAGCTCACTACTCAGTTGTTTTACATTCTGTTTTTTAGAACAGAATACGATCACGCTGCCGAAGTCTTTGCTGCGAAGGATATCTTTTACAAGGGGTATCTTTTGCGGTTCATATACTACGAAAGCTTTCTGTACGATCTGTTCGGGCGGTTTGGATACGGCAATATTGATCTCTACCGGGTTGTGCAGGATTTTCCTCGCCATTTCCCGCATCTTCATGGGCATAGTGGCCGAGAACAGCAGATTCTGTCTTTTTTTAGGCAGAAAGGATATGATCTTCATGATATCATCGTAAAAACCCATATCCAGCATACGGTCGGCCTCATCCAATACAAATAACTGTATCTGAGAAAGGTTGATGAATCTTTGTTCTACAAGATCTAATAAACGACCCGGTGTAGCGATTAATATATCCACTCCATTTCTCAAGGCATTGGTTTGCGGTTGTTGTGATACACCACCGAAAACAACGAGATGTTTCAGGTTAAGGTTTTTACCGTAGGCGGCAAAACTTTCGTCAATCTGTATGGCCAGTTCCCTGGTAGGTGTTAAGATTAAAGCTTTGATGCCTTTAACCGCATTGCCCGATTGTTTTTCTTCGTGCAGTATCTGCAGTATGGGTATGGCGAAAGCAGCTGTTTTGCCGGTACCGGTTTGTGCACATCCCAACAGGTCCCTGCGTTGTAAAAGAATGGGAATGGATTGTTCCTGAATGGGTGTAGGGGTTGTGTAGCCTTCCGTATGGAGTGCCTGTAAAATGGGCTCAATAAGGCCTAAGTCTTTAAATAACAAAATAGAAAAAATTTAATAAATGAACATCCG
>JBKJPR010000241.1:0-3094 GCA_046594275.1 Sediminibacterium sp. | reverse complement strand
GATATTTATCGATGGTCGAGGCAGGCTTTCGGTATGCCCGGTTTGTTATTCGGATGGATGCCCTGGATGAACCGGAAAATACAGAAGCAGGCGAGGGAAGGATTGGAAAAATTCATGAATACCTGAACCTGGTTTTTTACATAAACGGGAAGGCAAGCAGCCCCACAGTTAGGCCCCCCGTGATTATCACAAAGATGCGGAAGCGGTCCTCCTTACCGGATGCAGGCTTTACACTCAACCCAATCACCACACTTAGCACCGCGCCTATTAACAGGATGAGAATTGTTTTTTCTAATTACATCCCGATCAGGGGAAACGCATCATTATAGGCGCCCATGCCTTGCTGTTTGGTGCTGTGCAAATCAACAATGGTCCAGGCCGTTATGGCATAGATGCCGGGGACGAACAAAAGCGTGGCCAGTATTAAACGGGGCTTAAATTTCACGCCAGAAAGTTAAGCGTAACCGCTCATACCACCGATTTGAATTATCTTTATGTGTCGTTACTAAGCCGCTAATCCCTATCTGCCCTATCTCATACTATCCCCCTATGTGTTAAAAAAGAAACACATAGGCACAATAGGTAAATAAGGACACGGCAGGGGGCCGCAACACATCAATCGTACGCTATGAACTGGGACCTGTATTTCCGTGTGATCTATAATATTGGCACCCGCTATTTTTTAGCGGCGGCCATTGCTTTTGTATTATTTTATTTCCTGCTTCGCAAATGGGTATTTTACAAAAAAATCCAGCCAAAAACGCCAAAGAACATAGATTTTCTCAGGGAGGCCGGCTATTCGGCGCTCACCATCTTTATTTTCGGGCTTATTGTTGTGGTATTGCACCACCCGGCTATTGCTCCGTATACCACCCGCTACAAAGACATCTCCACGTATGGGCTGACGTATTATTTTTTATTATTCCCCGTGCTGTTTATTATGCACGATACTTATTTTTATTTCACACACAGGCTCATGCATCATAAAGCCCTGTTTAAATGGTTTCACCTGGTACATCACCAGTCAACCAATCCATCGCCCTGGGCAGCGTATGCGTTTCACCCGCTGGAGGCTTTTGTAGAACAGGGCATCGTTATCATTTTTTATTTTACTATTCCCATACATGTAACCCATCTCGGCCTCTTCTTCCTCATGTCCATCATTTATAATGTGTATGGCCATTTGGGCTATGAGTTATACCCGCGGGGATTCAGTAAAACCCTGATTGGCAAATGGATCAACACCTCCATCAGCCATAACCAGCACCACCAGTACTTTAAAGGGAATTATGGTTTGTATTTTCTTTTCTGGGACAGGATGCTGGGAACCATAAGGGAAGATTATGATCAGCAGTTTGAGGCGGTTAAAACGAGGAGCTCTAACCGGTCGGGCCGCTCCAGCGGCCTGACCGGTTAGAGCGGCCCGGCCGGTTAGCGCCTCTTATAAATAGGAACCGTGCTGCAAGGCTCCCCATACATAATGCTTTTCGCAAACGGCCGCAGCTTTTTGGTAATTTCTACGTAGGCGGTTTCGGGTATCTCTAATTCACCACAGCCTTTTATCACCACGCGTTTATCGGTATACTCCTCTCCTTTCACCGCATCCAGGTTTTTCAGCAGCAGTGTGCTGATTAATTTTTTTTCATCCCCAAATACAACATTGCGGGCATAAGGTTGCAGATAACTGGCTACCAGCATATAGGCCCACATAGGTATGATGGCGTCGGCGGTGCAGGTAATGGCCACATGGGCCTCTTTATAGGGTTCCCAGTCAGTGGTTTGCAGCGCGGCGCGGAAATCTTTCTCTTTCAGAATCAGTTCCATGAACAGGTATGGCTTCAGGTCAAATACCTTGATGATCCCTTTCGGATAATATTCCTCGAGGTCAAAACTGATCAACCCGCTTTCTGCTACTTTATTAATGAACACATCAGACATATCATATCCTTTTCCTTACAAATTTACTATTCTCCGCGATGCGATGTTTTCGCTATGCGTAAAACAAAAACCCGGTGCGTTTGGCACCGGGTTTTTAACAAATCATGTATCTCTACTAATAGAATTTTGCGCGGTTGTCTTTAATGGTGGCCGCTTTTTTCAGGGCCTCCAGGCCGCGGTAAGATGACATCCGGGTGCTCTGGATCAGGTTTTGCTTAACCGATGCAACATCGGTGGTGGCCGCTTTGGCGCCTACGGTTTCCACTTTAATAGCAAATACGCCGGTTAACCCCGAAACAGGTTCACTGGCTTTGCCCAGCAGGGTTTTATTAAATCCGGCGCCAATCACTTTCGGTTCGCTACCCACACCAGGTATGAATGGGGCGGAAAAACTAAGGCTGTCGGCACGCAATACAGGTGCGCCACTGCTGGCAGAATATGCTTCCAATGTATTGCCCTTATATTTGGTGTTGATGATTACTGTTGCTTTTTTCTCGTTGCGTACTATGCTCTCCACGGTTGACCTTGCTTCGACCGGTGACATTAGTCCGGATTTATTGACAGCAGCTACCATGGCCACAATATAACGGTCACCCACTTCTACCGGTTCCGACACATCACCAGTACCATGTTCATACACCCAGCGAACCAATTGGCGGTTCAATCCTATACCGGTAATGCTGAAATCATTCTGCTTAATATCACTGGCCGATAATACGGGCCTGTTTTCTTTCAGGGCATTGCTGTTGAACAGTTTTGCATTTTTACCCGAAACCGCAAACTGGGCAGCGGCTGTGCTGGCAGCGCCGATGGTTTCGCTGCTGGCAATGATAGGCTTGGCCAGGTAAGCGATCTTATATGCGGGGTTCGGGTTCTTCTGACCCAGTACCTCCACATAATGGTAACCAAAATCAGTTTTTACAACCCCTTTGCTGCCCACGGGTTTATCAAATGCAAAATCATTGAACGGCAGCACCATCTTGCCCTGCGGGAAGTATTCGTATACGCCGCCTTTATCTTTGCTCCCCGGATCGTCTGAGTATTTGGCAGCAAGCGCTGTGAAATCGGCCCCGCCTTTAACTGCAGTTTCAATACTATCCACCAGTTTTTTTCCTAAGCTGTCTTCGCGGATCATTTGTCCGCTCCTTGGATCTGA
>JBKJPR010000180.1:0-5384 GCA_046594275.1 Sediminibacterium sp. | reverse complement strand
TCAGAACTTTGACCTGATTCGAGGTAAACAATGCTCTCCCATCCACCCACTCCTATCGCCGATACAAATATGAGTATGCATAAAATAACCAGTGTGAGGATGGCCCAGCCAAACCCTTTTACAATATCTTTTTGCGGGTTGAGGCTTTCTTCGGCCACATTGGCCAGGCCCTCTATACCGAGGAAGAACCAGATGGCAAAAGGCAGAGCGGCAAAAGCCCCACCCCAGCCATGCGGCAAAGGATTATGCATAAATTGTGTGGCAGAAAACTGCGGAAGGGTTAATACGGAAAACAGGATCAATTCACCCACTGCCAGTATGGTAATCCCCAGTTCAAAACCTGCGGCGGCTTTTACGCCATAGATATTTAATGCGGTAAAGATTACATATACCAAAATGGCGCAGCCGGTTACCGGTACCTGTGGAAAGGCAAGATTACAATAGGCGCCAATAGCGATTGCAATAGCCGGTGGGGCAAAAACAAATTCAATGATCTGGGCGAGACCAGCAATAAAACCAAGGTCTTTTTTAAATGCCCGTTCGGCATAATCATAAGCGCCACCCGCTTTAGGAATGGCACAGGCCAGTTCAGCATAAGAGAAGCTAAAACAGGTATACAGAATGATCACGAAAAAAGTGGCGATGGCCATACCATAGGTGCCCCCCTTTTCGAGTCCCAGGTTCCAGCCAAAATACATACCGGATATTACATACCCCACCCCAAGCCCCCAAAGCAATCCTGGGGTAAGTGTCCGTTTTAAAGTGGTGGTTGGCATGGAAGTAAATTAGGCTAAAAATGCCAATTGGGCATGGAACAACCAACACTACTGATCTATTTTGTAAAGCCTATTCTTTCCCTTCCATCCCATTTCCTTTGGGCCGCCTTTTCATCTAATAAATTTTCCATAGCATCGTAAATACTGTTTAACTGAACATCATGTACACCCAATCTTTCTTTTATTTCTGTAAGCTGTTCTTTCAGATCGTTTTGTTTTAGCAGCAGTTTCCTGATCTCAACAAAGGCCCTTATGATAGCAATATGCATATATATCGCCTTATCGCTGCTCAATACCCCACTTAGCATACCAACGCCCTGTTCTGTAAAAGCATACGGTAAATATTTGGCATGTTGTCCCCTCCCCACCTTTAAGGTCACAATTTGTGACCTTAAAGGTGGGGCGTTTTCAATGGCAGACATTTGAACCCTCAACATCTCGAACTCTTCTTTGGTAAGCTGAAACATAAAGTCGGGAGGGAACTTTTTCAGATTTCTTTTTACAGCCTGATTTACTGTTTTTGTTTCCACTTCATAAAGGGCCGCCAGATCCCTGTCGAGCATTACCCGTTCGCCCCTTATTTCGTAGATCCGGTTTTGGATGCTGCGTATTATTTCCATAAGAATACTGTATGCTGTCTAACACCTGTTACACAGAACTGCAATGTACTCTTCCGGTAGGCTTTTATGTTAGGGGTTTATACCTGTTATATTTACCCGTTACATGCAGTAGTTTTCGGAAATAGAAGTAAAATAATTATTTTAACTTAAATGTAGAAGCGCTATTATTACTAACTCTGTGTTTCGCTGTGCCGCTGTGCTTCTGTGGTTCAAAAAAACCACAACACCACAGCGGCAGTGAGTTTCACAACATGCTTCAAAAAGGAATTATATAGTAGTGGGATAGGAGAAAATAGTTACCATAGATCAACCTATTTTAACAGGAACAACACATTATCTGGTACCTGCCAAATAGAAAAATTTTCATCGAAACTGAGGCTTCATTTATCAATTTATTTTTACATTTTCAAGTCCACTTTTTTACCCGTTTTAACGGCCAGGTATATCCCATCAATAATTTTCAGGTCCTTGAGCGCCTCTTCACCGTTCACCGGCACAATCGGCTCTTTACCTTCCAGGAGTATCCCCGCCATTTCATCCATCTGGACGGTTTGATGTGTTACATGCGGATGTGTCAATTCGCCTTTATTTGTGCGGCCTTTGATCGGGCCATAACCGGTAGAGGGTTGTAATTCGGCAAATCCCTGTTCTCCGTTTAAGAAAAAACGGTCCAGGTTATTCATGCTGTAAGTGGATAAACAGGAAGCCACCACGCCACTGGGAAAGCCCAGTTGAAACTGGATAGTTTCATCCACCCCCTCTTTGAATTTCTGGGTATCGGTTTTGGTTTCCTGTGCAGTTACCCAAACAGGCTCTTCGCCTACCATATAACGGGAACCATTGATGGCATAGATGCCGATGTCCATTAACGAACCACCGCCTGCCAGTTTTTTATTCAGCCGCCATTGGGTAGGGTCGCCGATCCGGAAGCCGCATAATCCCTGGAAGAATTTGATATTTCCGAAGTCACCTGCTTTCCGCATCCGGATAATTTCCAGTGTCTTTGGTTCGAAATGCATGCGATATCCCACCAGTAGTTTCACACCCGCTTTTGCGCAGCCGGTAATCATTTCCTGTCCCTCTTTCGCATTCAATGCCATAGGTTTTTCACAGATCACATGCTTACCAGCTTTGGCTACGCGTATCACCTGGTCGTGGTGCAGTGCATTCGGCGTGATAACGTATACCGCATCAATATCCGGGTTGTCTTTAATGCGATCGAAATTTTCGTAGTTATAACAATTCTTCTCAGCAATATTGTACTTGCCCTGCCAGCTTGTTATCTTGGCAGGTGTACCACTGATAACGCCCACCAGTTTGGCTTTTTTGCAAGATTGCATAGCTTCAGCTACCCGGTTTCCGTAACTGCCAAGCCCCATGATGGCTACGCGTAACATAGGGCCATCATAAGTTTGTTCGTACATATCATTTGCCAGCCCGTAATGGGGTAAAACAGAAAAAGCAATGGCTGAACCGGTAAGTTTCTGAAGGAAATTGCGACGTGAATTCATAACTGAGGTTTTGTATTAATTAAAAACAAGGCTTGTTATAAGCATACTATTTGTAATTTACTCACATAGCCTGATAAAAATAAATAAAATGTCAGGATATAATCTGCCAATAAAGAAAGAGTACAGGCAGGGGAAAGTGTGAGAAAGGGGGAATAATCAAAAAGAACCCATAGGCAGGATGATGATGAATAAAAAATTTAGCAGGCTAAAACTAACTCAATGCATCTCTCATCTACAAGTACAAAACTATTATCAGGGTTGGCATGGATAGCTTGCCTGCTCGTATCCCGACCCTTGTTTGCACAAAAAGATATCCGGATCGCATCGCCTGACAGCAATATTATTTTCTCATTCAGATTGTCAAATACATCCCCCGCGTATGCAGTTGCTTATAAAGGCAATACGATTATTGATTACTCTGCCATAAGTCTGCTTTTTGATGACGGTATCTTTGAAAATAACCTTACAATTAATAAGCCTGTTTTCCGTGATACAACCGAGGATTATGAATTGGTTCTGGGGAAAACAAAAAAAGTGCATACGCGTTACCGCGAACT
Source organism: Sediminibacterium sp. (assembly GCA_046594275.1). GTDB lineage: Bacteria > Bacteroidota > Bacteroidia > Chitinophagales > Chitinophagaceae > Sediminibacterium. The sequence goes on along the minus strand of JBKJPR010000180.1, from coordinate 1,920 downwards.
AACATTGCCATTAGAGGAAACTACGACCCCTTTCAGAAAAATCAATATGAGAGTAAGGGTTTTTAATGATGGGCTTGCTTTCCGATATGAGTTGCCTGAACAGGAAAACCGGCCCTCTTTTACTTTACTTGATGAGCATACAACATTCAAACTTACAGGCGATCCTACGGTATACACTTTATTCCTGCCCAACTATACGTCATCCCATGAAGGTTTATACAGCAGCTTGCCCTTAAGCAAAGTACCGCCAGATACATTGATGGATATGCCCACTTTGTTTGTGTTCCCTGGTAATATATACATGGGTATAACAGAGGCTGCTTTACTGGATTATGCCGGAATGTATTTATCAAAGCGTGGTAATATTCTAACAGCAAAATTATCACCGTTTCCGCGCCAACCGGCTGTTAAAGTAAAAGGCGCATTACCCCATAAAAGCCCCTGGCGGGTAATGCTTATCAGTGACCGCATAGGTTCATTACTCGAATCCAATATCATTACTACACTAAATGAACCCAATAAAATAACTGATGTTAGCTGGATAAAACCGGGCAAGACAACTTTCCCCTGGTGGAACGGAAATGTAGTTCCCGATACACTGAATGCGCCAGGAAACAATTTTGTTACGGCTAAATATTATATTGATTTCTGTGCGAGAAATGGTTTGGAATACCATTCTGTAGTAGAATATGGATTACATCAATGGTATATGGATGATGGAATAAACTTTCAGCCTGGCCCACATGCAGATGTTACTACACCCGTTCCCGGTCTTGATATGAAGCAAATATGTGATTATGCAGCTAAATTGGGTGTAGGAATAAGGGTATGGGTACATTGGGCAGCCTTGTATCCAAAAATAGATTCCGCTTTTGCCCTATTTGAAAAATGGGGAATTAAAGGCATGATGGTTGATTTTATGGACCGTGACGACCAGGAAATGGTTAATATCCAAACTGAGATACTTCAAAAGGCTGCAAAGCATCATTTACACATCCAGTTTCATGGCGCGTATAAACCAACAGGTATTAACAGAACCTATCCGAATGAATTTTCAAGAGAAGGCACTTTAAACTATGAAGCAGCCAAATGGAACCCGGCCGGCATTTCTCCTGACCATGATATCAATATCCCTTTTACAAGAATGCTTGCCGGTTCAACTGACTATCATTTAGGAGGTTTTAGGGCAGTGCCTTCCACTCAGTTTAAAACACAGTATACCAAACCGCTTATGTTGGGTACGCGATGCCATATGCTGGCCATGTTTATCGTGTTAGAAAATTATTTGCAAATGGTATGTGATTATCCTGCTGCTTACGAAGGGCAGCAGGGCTTTGAATTTATAAAAAAAATACCAACCACCTGGGATGAAATAAAAGTGCTCAATGCAAAAATCAGTTCACATATTACGATAGCGAGAAGAAAGGATAAAGATTGGTTTATGGGAACTATTACAGATCATTCTGCAAAGGAATTGAAACTTTCTTTACACTTTCTGGGAGATGGAAATTATATGGCAGAAATATATACTGATGCAGATGATGTGAGTAGAAATCAAAATCACCTGCTAAAAAAAATTAAGAAGGTTACGAATAATGATGTACTACATATAAAAGTTGCCGCTGGCGGTGGTGCGGTAATCCATTTTAGGAAACAGTAAGCTTTTAGCGAATATTTTTTATCGCTAATTAAAATTACGCACAATGCTACTGTTCACGAGTAGGGACAGCGCCAACCAATTCAGGAACAAAAACCCAATTCCTGATGTCTTCCAACCATCAAATTAATTATTTGTATTTGAGCTTTTCAATCCTGGTTATCGGATGAATTTCTGCCCACCCGTTATGACTGTCTATAACCAGGCTGCCGGTTACTTTTACATGATCGCCAATATTCGGAAGTTGAATGTTATTAATATAA
>JBKJPR010000433.1:0-4925 GCA_046594275.1 Sediminibacterium sp. | reverse complement strand
CCACTCTTTTTCCCTGTAATAAAGGCAAGTATTTATCTGTTTGGTCCGCGCCGGTTTTAATGGTTGTTGCAGTTGATCCGTGCGTTTGCGATTTTACCTGCGGCTTACAAGCATTAAAAACAAATACAAACAGGCTGGCAACTAAAAAAGGGAACTTTTTTTTCATAGGACTCTGTTATAGAAGATAAATATACAATCGAATTTTTCGGATATAGACAATAGTTGCAATCTGTGTTACATCTTTGTTCTATATCTATTATATCGGGTTGCTTTATTACGATGCCAGGGGAAGGATAATAAAGAAGGATGTCCCTTCATTTGTGGAAGACCTGGCAAAAATTTCATCCTGGTGTATGGAAACGATTTTATGGTAAAGAGCCAGGCCGATACCGGTTCCCTGATAGTTATCACGGCTGTTCAGGCGTTCCTTAGCAGGATCAGGCGGAATAAAAAATTCAGTAAGCTCCGGTAACCATAGTCTCTGCTTCTTCTAATCAAAGGATATGGATGGGAAGATATCCGGCGAACCTAAATAAGTGTCTGTCGAAGCTGATGTACTATGTAGCCCAAAGCCAATGAGCCATTGCCTATCAACTAAGGATTACTGTATTTTCTGCGGCATCGGCGATAGGCCTTACCTTCGTGACTCATTCACGATGCAGCTATCATGACTTTTGATGAATTAAACCTGAATACTCCTTTATTACGTGCCCTGGATGATCTTGGGTATACAAGGCCCACCACCATACAGCATAAAGCTTTCCCGGTGATCATGTCGGGCCGGGATGTTTGCGGGATCGCACAGACAGGTACCGGTAAAACTTTCGCTTACCTGTTGCCTTCGCTACGGTTAATGAAATTTTCCAAAACAAGGTCTGTACAGATGTTGATTCTGGTACCCACACGTGAACTGGTGATACAGGTAGTGGAAGCCATCAAAAAACTAACCACTTATATCACATTGGAAGTAGATGGTGTGTATGGCGGCACGAATATCAACCCGCAAAAGGAACGTGTTGAAAAAGGATGCGATATACTGGTAGCTACGCCCGGCAGGCTGCTTGACCTTGCCCTGGATGGCTCATTGAATACCAAAATGATCAAAAAACTGGTGATCGATGAAATGGATGAAATGCTGAACCTGGGATTCCGTACACAAATAAAAAATATACTTGATCTCTTACCTGCCAAAAGACAGAACCTCTTATTTTCAGCAACGATCACTGAAGAGGTAGAAAAATTAATGCAGGCTTATTTCAATGACCCCGCAAGGATCGAAGCCGCGCCCACGGGCACACCACTGGAAAATATCAACCAGTCAGCCTATGAAGTGCCCAATTTCTATACAAAGGTTAACCTGCTTTCTTTATTGTTGCACCGCGACACAGAGATGAGCCGCGTACTTGTATTTGTTGCCACCAAACAATTGGCGGATCAATTATATGAGCAGATGGAAATAAAATTCCCGGGTGAGGCTGGGGTGATTCATTCCAACAAAGCGCAGAACTACCGGTTTAATGCAGTTAAACAGTTCCAGGACGGTAATTCCCGTTTCCTGATCGCTACCGATATTGTGGCAAGAGGTATTGATGTTGCGGAAGTATCGCACGTGATCAATTTTGATACACCGGAAGTGGCGGAAACTTATATACACCGGATTGGCAGAACAGGAAGGGCGGATCAGAAAGGTATATCCATAACATTCGTTACCCCAAAGGAGAAGAAATTACAGGCAAATATCGAAGAACTGATGCAGTATACTATTCCTGTACTTGTTTTACCAGGCGAACTGGAAATATCGGACGTGCTGACGGAAGACGAGAAACCCAAGATCTATATGAAAACCGATCATATTAAGATTAAGAAAAAAACAGATGTGGGTCCTTCCTTTCATAAAAAATCAGCCAAAAATTCCAAAACAAACCAAAAGGTCAGCCGGAAGGACCAGATGAAGAAAAAATATAAAAAGCCAATTAAGAGAAGTGGAAAAAAATAGTTTTTATAGAGCGATCGTCATGTGTTCACTCACAAATCTGCGAATCTGAAAATGGGTTCCCGCGGTGGTATTGATTTATGATAGAAATTTTATATACACGCCATTCCACGTTTTTCTCTTTTTAAATACTGGTATATCGGCTGTTTCCTATCTCTTCTTTTAAAATTTTTCTGCTAATAACTCATTATTAATGAGCTTGTTGTATTTTCACCCAACTACCAAAACAACTTACAGCATTTCAGCTACGGGAAGCTTATGAAAAGACTTGTGATATTAATGATGATTGTTGGTGGATGCGTGATGAATGGAAGATCCCAGCAAAAACGATTGGACAGTTTACTTGCCGTGAGAGCAAACCATACCAGAGAAGATTCCGGTAAGGTGATGCTGTTGATTGATATTTCGAGAGAATACAGGAAGCTGAAAATGACTAAAGAGCGGTTTCAGTATGTACAGGCTGCCATTGACCTTGGCGAAAAAATAAATGTCTTAAGGCCATTGCCACCCATGTATAACTATTTTGGTCTTTATTATGAGGGCCGTTCTGATTTTGAAAAATCCATAATTCATTATACAAGAGCCATCGCGATTGCTGAATCATTTGGTGATAAAAAAGCAGCGGCAGGTTATTACCTTAACTTCGGAACCGTTTACCAGCTACTTGCTGATTATCCCCGCTCACTTGCCCTATACCAGAAAGCTGCCGATTACAATATACAAACCGGTAACATTGATGACCTGTCCAATTGTTATATCAACATGGGTGGCATCTATATGGAATTCTCTCAGCAAACTGAAAAGGCATTGGAGTTCTTTGCTAAAGCATTAAAGATATACCAGAATATGCCCGGAGGAGGTGACCGGCGGGGGCAAGCGGAATGCTATCTTTCTATTGGCAGTGCTTATGTGGGGGCGTCAGATTCTGTGCTGTATCGTTTACGCATACAGCCAAAAGATAAGTATACAATCGCCAGGCAATACTATGCGAAAGCATTAGTACTTGCCAATGAATTAGGCGACAGTGCGGTGAAGGCAGAAGTTAGTGAAAATATCGGCCGCATAGAAGAAAAAATGATAAATTTTCCAGCAGCCATTTATGAATACCAAAATGCGTTGTCTATCTATCGTGCGCAGGCATTAAACAAGTATGTGTCGCAGGAACTGCTAAATTTAGGCAGGGTATACCGGGCGAAAAATGATTTCCCGTATAGTTTGTTGTATTTGCATATGGCCCTGGCCGATGCTAAGCAGATGAAAGTGCTGGACCTGCAGAGTGAGGCTTATTTACATCTCAGCGGGATATATGAAAGCCAGCATAATTTTGACAGTTCTTATTTCTATTATAAACAATATATTGTTACGCGCGACAGCATATTCAATGATGAAAAGAAAAAAGATATAACGCGTAAACAATTTCAATATGAGTTTGGATTGAAAGAATATGACTATAAACTGAACCAGCAGATGGCGGATACCCGGATAAAGCAACAGGAGGCTTTTTCCATACAGCAGCAACAGGAATTGAGTTTAAGTAGCAAGCAACTGGAATTAACGAACCGGGAAAAAGAGATCCAGAAACTGAACTACCTGAAGACACAGTCAGAATTAACGGCAGAACAAAAGTTAAAAACATCAATGTTCCAGCAAAAGGACCTGGAACGAAAGTTAGAAACACGATCCAGGGACGAAAAGATCGCAGACCAGCAATTGCAGATAGGATTTGATAAAAAACTCACCATTTTCCTGGCAGCCATGCTTTTGCTTTTGTCCGGTGCAGGATTTATCGTCTATTCTTCCAAGCAGAAAGCATCAAAACTGAATAAAGTAGTATTAGCGCAGAAAGAGGAACTGGAGGAAATGGGTAAAGTAAAAGATAAGATATTCAGTATTGTAAGTCACGATATGCGCGCGCCGGTGAATAACCTGATAGCATTTGGTTCTTTACTGGAAGGCGGTCAAATTGACCAGCAAAGCCTGGCACTGTATATTGACCAGATCAAAGGCACACTCGACCATACCTCGTCCCTTATGGAAAATCTGCTTAACTGGGCAGCCAGTCAAATGCAGGGCTTTACGCCAGTAATAGAAGACATTGATATCGCCCCCATTATTGAACATATTATTAAAGGCACAGAAACTGCTTTACTGAAAAAGAAGATAGAATTGCAAAACCAGGTTACACCCGCAACCCAGGTACGGGGTGACCGGAACATGATAGAACTGATCATCAGGAACCTTGTCAGCAACGCCATCAAATTCTCTGGCCATGAGGGGGAATTGGAGATATTTACCAGTATGAATACTGACAATAAGCTCGTACTCTCGGTAAGGGATAACGGGGTAGGGATGAGTGAACAGAAAGTACACCATATTAACGGCACTTCCGTGCATACTTTAGAAAGTACCTATGGTACTGCCAAAGAGAAAGGAACAGGGTTGGGCTTGATGCTCTGCAAACATTTTGCGAGTATGATGGGTGGTAGTATTACTGTGAAAAGCAAGCCCGGTATAGGCAGTCTTTTTAATATGGCTTTACCGGCAGTTGCATAACCCCTTATGATTCCCCTTCCCCAAAACGTGTCAGGGTCTTGCGGTGGATCACATTATCCAGTAATATCTGTTTATAAACATTGCTGACCGGTACCGTTACGTTTCCATTCAGTTGAATATCGGAAACGTTTATATTTTTGATATGGAGCAGGTTAATGATATACTGTTTATGTACCCGTATGAATAGTTTTTCAGGTAACTGTTTTTCAAGGTTTTTAAGACTCACCAGAACAAAGTGCATTTTCTGCTGCGTGGTGATGATTTTGGAGAAATCACCCATACTTTCTATGTAGAGAACATCCCCCATATTCAGTTTTATATGGGAATTCTTCTCTTTGATAAAGAAATACTCCTGGGCATCAATGGTTCTCACAAAATC
>JBKJPR010000375.1:0-4315 GCA_046594275.1 Sediminibacterium sp. | reverse complement strand
GCGAAAGCTAAAACCAGACCTGGTAATCGTTCGCTACTGGCTGCCCCTGATGGGGCCATGCCTGGGAACGATACTACGGCTGGTGAAGAAAAATAAGTTTAGTAAAATCATCTGCATTGCCGACAATGTGATTCCGCATGAACCGAGGGTTGGCGACAAACCCTTCACAAAATATTTTATCAGGCCCATTGACGCATTTATCACAATGAGTGAAAAAGTACGTCACGATCTTTCAGCCTTCACCCGGAAACCTGCACAGCAGGTGGTGCACCCCTTGTACGATAATTTTGGGGAAGGTGTATCCAAAGAAGAAGCGCGGCAGAAACTTTCATTGCCTGAAAATGAAAAAATTATTTTGTTTTTTGGGTTCATCCGGAAATATAAGGGGCTGGACATGCTGCTGGAAGCCATGAATGATGAACGCATCCGCCAGTCGGGTATCAAATTGATGGTGGCTGGTGAATACTATGAGAACCGTAAGGATTACGATGACCTGATTTCCCAACTCGGTATTGCACCACAACTGATTTTACGCACCGATTTTATACCCGACTGCGAAGTGCGATACTACCTCAGCGCTGCAGATTTTGTGATTCAGCCCTACCGAAATGCCACCCAAAGCGGGGTTACTCCCCTCGCCTATCATTTTGAAAAACCGATGCTGGTAACCAATGTGGGCGGGCTGCCGGGTCTTGTCCCTGATGGCAAAGTGGGTATTGTTACAGAGCCCAATCCCCGGGATATTGCTACCGGTATCCTGAAACTGTATGAATTAGGTGAAAACTTTTTTTTACCCCATCTTCGCGACGAGAAAAAAAAGTATAGCTGGCGCAAATTGTCAGAAGCAATTCTCAACCTGGCTAATGAAAGTTATAAATTTTAATTTCGATAGCACTTTTAAAGGCAGCCTAACTTTTCGTTGCTGGAATTGGGAGTAATAACTTTCGAAATTTCTCATTTCCAAAATTTCAAAATTCAATAGATGATCTATCGCAGTAAAGCACCCTTACGGATCGGTTTAGCCGGTGGAGGAACGGATGTGAGTCCGTATAGTGATGAATTCGGGGGAGCGATATTGAATGCCACACTTTCTCTACATGCACATGCAAATATTGAATTGATAGAGGAGCATAAGATCATCATCCAATCCATCGATCAAAAAGAAGAGCAGCTATTTGACTGGTCGGACCAGTTACCCGTTACAGGCAAACTGGATTTGTTGAAAGGTGTTTTTAACCGGATCCAGCAAGACCATCCATTTCAAATGACCGGCCTGCGTCTGTCAACATTCGTAGACGTACCTGCAGGCAGCGGACTGGGAACCTCATCTACATTGGTGGTGGCTATTATCGGCGCTTTCGCGGAAATGCTGAAGCTGCCCTTGGGCGATTATGATATTGCCCACTATGCTTATGAAATTGAAAGGAATGACCTGCAACTGGCAGGTGGCAGGCAGGACCAGTATGCTGCCACTTTTGGTGGTTTCAACTTTATGGAGTTCAATGCCAATGATAAAGTGATCGTAAATCCACTCAGGATACGGCAGGATTACCTCAATGAACTGGAAAATAACCTGGTACTGTATTTTACGTCCACTACCCGCGAATCGGCCTCAATCATTACAGAACAACAACGCAACGTAAAAGAAAGAAACAGCAAGAGCATTGATGCGATGCACCAGCTAAAGGAACAGGCAAAAATGATGAAGGAAGCCTTACTGATAGGGAAACTTGACCAGATAGGCGAAATACTCGATTATGGGTTCCGGCAGAAAAAAAATATGGCGGCCAATATTTCCAATACCAGCCTTGAGGAAATCTATGATGCCGCAAAGAAAGCAGGCGCTACGGGTGGAAAGATCAGCGGGGCCGGTGGCGGAGGTTTCATGATATTTTATTGCCCAGGAAATACACGGTATAAAGTAATTGAAACCTTGAATACCTTTGGCGGAAAAGTAAACCCTTACCAGTTCACGCAACATGGGTTAACGAGCTGGACAATTCAATAAAATAAATAACAATACAAATAAACATGAACCCTAAAATTGCAGCTAATATTGCCGCCTCAATAGAGGTGAAGAACAAAATGCTTTTGGACGAAAATTTCCTGCTGAAAATCGAAACGGTTATCGAAGTAATTACCCTGGCATTTAAGAATGGAAACAAAGTATTGTTCTGCGGCAATGGCGGCAGCGCCGCCGATGCACAACACCTGTCCGCAGAATTCTCAGGAAGATTCTATAAAGACAGGAAGGCCCTGCCTTCAGAAGCTTTGCATTGCAACAGCTCTTACCTTACCGCAGTGGCTAATGATTACAGTTACGATGTTATTTATTCACGACTGGTAGATGGCATTTGCGTGGAAGGCGATGTATTGGTGGGTTTGAGTACTTCAGGTAATTCAAAAAATATAATAAATGCTTTTGCTACTGCCAAAGAAAAAAAAGTTATTACTGTGGGGTTCACAGGAGAGAGTGGCGGCAAAATGAAAGACGCCTGTGATTACCTGCTAAATGTTCCATCTGCAGATACACCCAGGATACAGGAAAGTCATATCATGGTTGGGCACATCATTTGTGAATTGGTGGAAGCAAAAATATTCGGCTGATGCAATTAAAAGAAGCCATAATCCTTGCCGGGGGATTGGGAACAAGGCTACGGGAAGCTGTGCCTGAGCTTCCCAAATGTATGGCGCCGGTTAATAACCGGCCATTCCTGTCATTCGTCATCGATCACCTGCAAAAGCAAGGTATTGAAAGCTTTATCTTTTCATTAGGTTATAAATCAGAAGCCTTTATCAAATACCTGTCTGAATTATTGCCGCGGAACAGCTATCAGTTAGTCATTGAAAGAGAACCCCTAGGTACCGGTGGAGCCATACAACTGGCCTGCAGGAACTCAGATGAGCGGAATGTAGTGGTGCTGAATGGCGACAGTATCTTTAAGGTAGACCTTGGCAGGCAGGCTGCGTTTCATCTGGCACAAAATTCGCATTGTACATTGGCATTGAAACGAATGAAGAACTTTGAGCGGTATGGTGTAGTGGAACTGAACCCTGATCAAACCATTGCTTCGTTCAAAGAAAAACAGTTTTATGAAAACGGGTTGATCAATGGCGGTGTGTATGTCTTGAACAGGGAACAGTTTTTAAAGGAAGGATTTCCGGAAAAATTCTCCTTCGAAACAGATTACCTGCAGAAGTATTATTCAACCAGGAGGATCTATGGCCTGGAACAGGATGCCTATTTTATTGATATTGGTATTCCCGAAGATTACCGTAAAGCACAAACAGAATTAACTTAATGCATATGCTTGATTTACAAAAAGTTGATATGACTTGGTCATTGTTCCTCGACCGCGATGGCGTATTAAATCATGACAAAGACAATGATTATATTCTTAATTGGGAAGAATTCCGTTTTTATGATGTAACACTGGAAGCCTTATCCATTTTATCACAACTCTTTGGGAGGATCGTTGTAACCACCAATCAGAAAGGAGTGGGCAAGGGATTGATGACGGTGGATGATCTTACCCTTATCCATACAAATATGTTAACCCGAATAGAGGAAACGGGGGGAAGGATCGATAAGGCTTATTATTGTGCCGATCTTTCAGACGATGCTCCCGACCGCAAACCCAATCCCGGAATGGCACACCAGGCAAAACTGGATTTTCCTGAGATTGATATGTCAAAAAGTATCATGGTTGGGAACCGTATCAGCGATATGGGTTTTGGACGTAATGCCGGCATGCATACTGTTTTTGTGACTACCACGCACCCCGATACCCCGTACCCGGATCCTATGATTGATCTTCGTTTTAACAACCTGTTAGAATTCGCAAAGGCTGTACTGGCTAATGAAACCTTAAATTTCCCCCCATTGGCCTCAACATAACTCTGCAAAGGAGATATTTGTACCTTATACTGAACTATTCATACATGAGGCGTATCTCCCTGTTTCTTTTTGCCTTTCTATCATTGGCTACCCTGCAGGCCCAGCGCGGCAAGCCAACCGCAACCGTACAGTTGTTGACACAACTGGAGCAGAACATGCAGAATTACGCCAATGATATTGTGAATGCAACCGAAATGGTAGATCGTTTCCGTGCAGATAGTTTTTTTACAAGGGCACTGGTACAGGCATTAAAAGTGCCATACTCCTTTTCCTATCCATTTGATTCATTACAAACGATCTCCACTTTATACGCACCCGACAGCAGCTTCCGAATCTTCACCTGGCAGATCATGAAAGACTTTACCTACTATCGCCAGAAAGGCGCTATCCAGATGCATACCAAAGACGGATCATTGA
>JBKJPR010000338.1:0-6476 GCA_046594275.1 Sediminibacterium sp. | reverse complement strand
CCTGGACAATTTTTCAGGCTCTATTATTTCGGGGAGATAGTCACTTAACCAGTTATAACTAATCGTCATAGTTGCTTGCCTTTACGGGGATCAAAAATAGGTTATAAAGTTTATGTGAGGCGGGAATATGAGGAAGCTATGAGCTATGAGCTGTGAGCTGTGAGCTTTATCGGTCATAACGGTCATAGAAAATATTTCATTGTTCCGGCTCATAGCCCGCAGCTCGCAGCTCGTAGCTTATGGCTGTTTTTTCCCTCACCACTCACATTCTTAGTTACAGCTTTTGCCCGGGAATGTCCCCGTTTTTTAAATAATTCTTTCTTCACAGCACTATGTTAATTACCATATTAATAGGGCGGAAAACTTTTGATTTTGGTGGATAAGCTTAGTAAATTGTGTGAATAGACCACATTTTCCTGTTAATATACATGTGGATAGCTGTGGATGAAAAATAGATCAAAAAAAAATCCAGATGCGAGTTCCTAACACATATATTCGCTCCCCCTTACCTGGTGGTAACAATTCCTTAATACAGAATAACCCCCCAGTTACAGAACAAAGTTTGCTAACCAAAAACAACCGAACTAACTGAACATGGACCTGACCAGCCTGAATAAAGATCGCAAAAGAAGAAAGACTTCGATAGATATGAGTACCATGGTTTATGGGAAAGTACCCCCACAGGCAAAAGAACTGGAAGAAGCGGTTTTAGGGGCGATCATGCTGGAAAAAAGCGCTTTTGACACCGTTACCGAGATCGTAAAACCGGAATGTTTCTATGTAGAAGCCAATCAACTTATTTTTAAGGCCATGCAGGGCCTGCAGCAAAAAAGCCAGCCCATCGATATTCTGACCGTTGTGGAAGAATTGAAGATGCGGGAACAACTGGATGCTGTTGGTGGTCCCTATTACGTGACCAAGCTTACCAATTCCGTTGTTTCCACGGCTAATATTGATGCCCACGCCAGGATTGTGTTACAGAAATTCATACAGCGCGAACTGATCCGTATCAGCGGTGAAATTATAGGCGATGCGTATGAAGACAGCACCGATGTATTTGACCTGCTGGATGAGAGTGAGACCAAGATGTTCAACATTACCAATAATTACCTGAAAAAGAATTTCGAGGATATCGGGAATATACTGGCCAAGACCATCAACCGTATTGATGAATTAAGAACGAAAACAGAAGATATATCAGGTGTGCCAAGTGGATTCAAACCCCTGGACCGCGTTACCTACGGCTGGCAACCTACCGACCTGATTATCCTGGCAGCAAGGCCCTCAGTTGGTAAAACCGCTTTTGCCCTGAACCTTGCGCGCAACGCGGCTTTACACCCTACCAAACCCATTCCGGTTGGTTTCTTTTCCCTTGAGATGAGCGCCTCGCAGTTGGTACAACGTATTTTAAGTGCAGAGAGTGAGATCAAGATGGAAAAGATCAGCCGTGGTAAATTAGAAAACTACGAATATGAGCAGTTGCTCAGCAAAGGCATAAAAAAATTAGAGGTCGCCCCTATTTTTATCGACGATACAGCGGCCCTGAACATTTTCGAATTCCGTGCCAAGGCAAGGCGCCTGGTGAATAAGCATAATGTGGGTTTGATCATCATCGATTACCTGCAGCTCATGAGCGGCACCGGCGACCGGGGCAGTAACCGTGAGCAGGAGATCAGTAATATCTCGCGCAACCTGAAAGCATTGGCCAAAGAATTGAATGTACCCATCATTGCATTGAGCCAGTTAAGCCGTGCGGTGGAAACCCGGAAAGAAAGTAAGATGCCACAGTTGAGCGATCTCCGTGAATCGGGCGCCATTGAGCAGGATGCTGATATGGTTATGTTTATTTACCGCCCTGAATATTATGAGGTAATGAACAATGAACATGGGGAAAGTACCCATGGCGAAACCCATATCCGTATTGCCAAACACAGGAACGGTTCGCTGGAAACGATTAAGCTGCGGGCCAAATTAGATATTCAGAAATTTGAAGAGTGGGATGGAGAGAGCGGCATCAGCGGCTTAGGCAGTAACTGGAAACCTGTGGGTCCCGCTACACCACCGGCAGCAGGTGGTGCAGGAGACAGTGGTAAACTTTTTATCCAGAAAGGCAGTAAGATGAATGGCGGTGATTTTGATGAAGGGTTTGAGAATGATGCACCGTTTTAATGCCATTCGCCGGAAAACTTTTAGCAATCTCTATGGTTAGCAGCAAAAATGAAACACATAGATACATAGGTAGATTAGGGCACATAGGAAAACTATGTGCCTTTGTCGTTAACTATGTATCTATGTGTTTTAAAAAACTGTCGTTCTAAACCTGAACTTCGCATTATGTCGCTTCCTTTTTTTTATGAGCAGGAAATATTGCCAGTATCATCGCATTTCACTTTGAGTGAAAATAGCAGCAAGCATTGTATACAGGTTTTACGGATGAAAACAGGAGCGCTGTTACAACTCACCAACGGTAAGGGAACTTTATACAAAGCAAGTATTGCCAGTGAAGACAAAAAGAAAACCATAGTACTGATAGAGGAAATAGTATCAGTACCACCCCCTTCCCAAAAAATAAGCATCGCCATTTCCCTTTTAAAAAATGCAAGCCGGTTTGAATGGTTCCTTGAAAAAGCGACAGAGATCGGCGTAAGTGAGATACAGCCCCTGATCTGCGGCAGAACGGAACATATACGGTTCCGGCAGGACAGGATGCAGGGGATACTTATTGCGGCCATGTTGCAGAGCCAGCAGGCATGGTTACCTGTTTTGCATGAGCCTGTTGCATATAAAAAATTCATTGGGGCATCAACCTGGCAGCAAAGGTTAATCGCGCATTGCGGAGATGAGAAAAAACAATACATCAAAGACCTGCCCATATCTGATCAAACACAAATATTAATGGGTCCCGAAGGGGATTTTACACCTGAAGAAATAAAGCTGGCCCTCGACAATAATTACCTGCCGGTTACATTGGGAGCAACCCGGTTGCGTACTGAGACTGCGGGGATGGTAGCGGCAACTTTATTGGTTAACCGCTAAAAAAGCACGCCAAGGCGCAAGGTCGCAAATAAAAAACTGCGCCTTTGCGCCTTTGCGTGCAAATAATCTTTCCAGATAGTACATTTGTAAAAACAGTATTTGTATGCAACTGATCGAAGTAAATGATAAGAGAACTGCGAAGGATTTTTTAACTGTCAATGCATTACTGAATAAGGGCAACCCTGCTTATATCCGTCCACTCGACAACGAGGTGAACGATGTATTCGATACCTCTAAAAACAAAAATTACAAATACGGGGAAACCAAACGCTGGATAGCAGAAGATGATAACGGTGTATTGATCGGCCGTATTGCTGCTTTTACCAATTCAAAATATGTAAACAAAGGAACGGAATTCAAAACAGGCGGCATCGGTTTTTTCGACAGCATTAACGATCAGCCCGTTGCCAATGTTTTATTCGATACCGCCAAAGCCTGGCTGCAAAGTAAGGGCATGGAAGCTATGGATGGCCCCATCAATTTTGGCGACCGCGATAAATGGTGGGGATTGATGGTGGAGGGTTTTGACAGTGAGCCAATGTATGGTATGTCATTTAATCCTTCCTATTATGAAGCGTTATTCAACAACTATGGTTTTCAAAATTATTATAACCAGTATTATTATTTCATGAACGTGGATGATCCTTTGCCCCCCCGTTTTCCGGAACGTCATGCCAAGTTCAAGGGAAAGGCCGGTTATGAAGCCAAACATGTATCCCTGGATAACCTGGAAAAATATGCGGGCGATTTCGCTACTGTATACAATGCAGCCTGGGCGCAGCATGGGGAAGCTAAAGAAGTTACCAATGAACAGGTGATCAAATTATTCAATACCATGAAACCCATTATGGATCCGCGCCTTGTATGGTTTGCTTACTATAAGGAAGAACCTATTGCCATGTTCATCAATATCCCTGATGTAAACCAATACTTCAAACACTTTAACGGCAAATTCGGCTGGTTAGAAAAACTCCGGTTACTGTGGATGAAGAAAACGGGTTACAATAAAAGACTTACGGGACTGGCTTTCGGAGTGGTGCCCAAATACCAGGCATTGGGAATTGACAGTTTTATGATCTATGAATGTGGTTTATTGGTACAGGGCAAGGGCTGGTATACCCAATACGAAATGGGCTGGGCCGGCGACTGGAACCCGAAGATGGTAAATATTTATAAAAGCCTGGGCGGCCACCAGAGCCGCCGTATGATAACCTTCCGTAATTTATTTGACCGGGATCAGGCATTTGAAAGACACCCTGAGATGGAGTATAAGTAAGCTATGAGCTTCGAGCTGTGAGCTTCGAGTTTTTTTATCGTAAAAATTGTACACATTGATAAGAAGCTCGCGGTCCAAAGCTCCAAGCTCGAAGCTAAATTCCTATCTTGCAACCTTGCTATGGATAATAAATTCATCGTTTCAGCCAGGAAGTACCGGCCGCAGAATTTTAATACGGTGGTGGGGCAGGCACATATTACCACTACCCTTAAAAATGCGATCAGGAATAACCAACTGGCACATGCTTTTTTATTTTGTGGCCCACGCGGCGTGGGCAAGACCACCTGCGCCCGGATACTGGCAAAGACCATCAACTGCACCAACCAGACTGCAGATGGAGAAGCCTGTAATACCTGTAATAGCTGCGTATCGTTTGATGCCGGCACTTCACTGAATATTCATGAACTGGATGCGGCGAGCAATAACTCGGTAGATGATATCCGTACCCTGGTAGAACAGGTACGCTTTGCACCACAGGCCGGAAAATACAAAGTATATATAGTAGATGAAGTACACATGCTGAGCGCCAGCGCCTTCAATGCATTCCTGAAAACGCTGGAAGAGCCGCCATCCTATGCGATCTTTATCTTAGCCACTACCGAGAAACATAAGATCTTACCCACCATACTCAGCCGTTGCCAGATATTCGACTTTAAACGTATTACCAATAACGATACCGTTAACCATCTCCAGGAGATCGTGGATAAAGAAGAGATCAAAGCGGAGAAAGCGGCTTTGCAGGTAATTGCGCAGAAAAGCGAGGGCTGTATGCGTGATTCATTAAGCATACTTGACAAGATCGTGAGTTTTACGAATGGAACCGTTACCTATCAGAATACTTTAGAGCACCTGAATATACTGGACGAAGATTATTATTTCAAAATGCTCGATTCGATGCAGCAACAAGATATGGCAGCAGCCATGCTATTGTTTGATGAGATTAATCGAAAAGGTTTTGAAGGTGATATGGTGTTGAATGGTTTTGCAGAATTTCTCCGCAACCTGCTGGTTTGCAGGGATCCAAAATCAGCCGTTTTGCTGGAAGTAGTTGAGGGTATGCAGGATAAATTCGTGGCTACTGCCGCCCAGACCGGTATGTCGTACCTGGTCAGCGCCCTGAACATCCTGAATGAGGCGGAGATCAATTATAAAATGGCACGCAATAAAAGATTGCATGTAGAACTGGTATTGATCAAACTCAATTTCCTGCAGCAGGCTATTGACCTCTCTGTTGAGAACGGCGGTATTGTTAAAAAAAAACGGCTTGACGCACCTGTTGCATTCAGAACAAAACAGGTAACTCCTTTACAATTTAATGCACCTACCCCTGCTGCTAAATTATATATGGAGAAAACCCCCACTCCAACAGCCGCGGTAAAACCCATACAAACTGCCCCCCAACACAACCCCAAACCCCAAACCCCAAAACCCAAAACTCCTCCCACTAATGGCACCGGCAATAAGAAAAACCTGTTAGATACCTTACGGGACAAATATGGCGACAAGTACGAGATCGAAGAGGTGAAAGAAGCGGAAGTGCTGACAATGGAAAGGCTTCGGAAATGTTGGGATACGTATGCTGTACAATTGGAACAGCAATTAAAACATTCTTCTGCGGGAACATTCAAATCGGCCAGGCTGGCGATCGAAAATGAGATCCGTTTTACGGTTACAGTTGCGGCGCTCACATCCCAGAAATTTGTGGAACAGGAACGGATGATGCTTATGGACCACCTGCACAAAGAATTCAATAACCGCGCCATTGTATTTGAAGTATTGGTAGAAGCGGGTGAAAAAGAAGATATACCCGCCCACATGCGGCTGAACAGCAAACAGAAATTTGAACATATCGCCCAGCAATACCCCCTTGTAAAGGAGCTGAAAGACCGTTTGAAACTGGAGATCGACTATTAACCCTGAACGAACCCCAAACACCAACCCCTCTCCTATGCCTATTTAACAAAACAGGCCGGAAAGAAGAAGCCTTAAAATAAGAAGAAAAGGCGGTTAAGTTGAGCAGGGAAAGAAAAATGCCCTCGAGGGAATTTGAAGAAGTATTTACTAAAATGAAAGCAGGCAATGCAATAGATAATTATTAACTACTGATTACCCCCTCAGGCCTTTTTGGTGTTCACAAACCCGTTCTTCAATAGCCACTGTAATA
>JBKJPR010000287.1:0-3630 GCA_046594275.1 Sediminibacterium sp. | reverse complement strand
TAATAGCAAATACGCCAAGCTTTCTGTCAACAACGCTTACATTACCAAAGGTGAACAACACCAGGTTTAGTTTTGGCAATTGCATGTTGGCATGGTAAGCAGCTTCCTGTATGTGTTCGTATTTCATTCAGTTAGGGTAATGCTTCACAATATAGTTTGTTGTTCAATAAATGCCCCGAGTTCTGTATACTTTTGGTATCTTTTTTCATAGATAGCCGCCTTTGTTGTGTTTGGCTGGTAGGTTGTATCAAATCCCTGTCCCATTGCGGCCATCGCATCTTCTACTTTCTGGTAAATACCTGCTGCAGTAGCAGCAAACATAGCTGCGCCAAGTGCACAAGTTTGCTCGCTTTTATGGATACGTATCGGCATATTCATAACATCTGCCATCATTTGCATGATAAAAGGAGATTTTTTGGCAACGCCACCTAACCCGATTAGGCCTTTAACAGCAATACCTTCCTCCCTGAACCTGTCTACAATTTTTCTGGCGCCGAAACAGGTAGCTTCTACCAATGCTTTAAAAACCCGGGGCGCATCACTGGCCAGGTCGAGTCCTGTAAATGCAGCTTTTAATACCTGGTTGGCATCGGGCGTTCGCCTGCCGTTCAGCCAGTCAATAGACAGTTCATCATCTTCCAGCAATGGCAAAGTCTCAGCCTGCCTGCTGAGTTCTTCTAATAAGTGGTCTGCTGTTTCTTTTTGAAGAAGTGCGGCTGTGGCTTGGTCCACCAAGGTTGTTTTGGATAAGAGATTTTGTAGCGGCCAACCAATCAGGTTCCTGTACCACGCATACGCATCGCCAAAAGCAGATTGACCCGCTTCCATCCCCATCATACCGGGAATGATAGAACCGGGGACCTGTCCGCAGATCCCTTTGATCAATTTTCCTTTTACTTCATCAACTGGCGCTATCAGCATATCGCAGGTAGAAGTGCCCATTACTTTACTCAGGTGATAGGGTTCTATCTGTCCGCCCACTGCACCCATATGGCAATCAAATGCACCGATACCTACTACAATATTGGTAGACAGCCCCAATCGTTCGGCCCATTCCCCGGAAAGCTGGCCAGCCGGTTGATCAGAAGTATACGTATCTGTGAATAATTTTTGGGTTATCCCTTTTAACAGCGGATCCCAGGAACTGAAAAAATCATCTGGTGGCAGGCCGCCAAATTCTTCTGCCCACAAACTTTTATGTCCCGCACTGCATACGCCGCGTTTCATTTGATGAACATCATTTCCTCCTGTTAACAAAAACGGTATCCAGTCACAATGTTCTACCCATGAATGATATTTTTCCCTAACCCTTTCATCTTCTCTTAATACATGTACTAATTTGGTCCAAAACCATTCAGAAGAATAAATACCGCCTACGAACTGCAGGTAATCGGTACTATATGCTTTTGCATGCCTGTTCAGTTCCGTTGCTTCTTTTACAGCGGTATGATCTTTCCATAATACGAACATCGCATTGGGATTATCAGCAAACCCAGGTAGTAAGGAAAGGGGTGTTCCCGTTTCATCAACAGCAACAGGCGTTGAACCAGTTGTATCAACAGAGATCCCTTTAATACTTGCTGCCACTGCCTTACCGGCTTTCTGCAAACAATCTTTAATGGTGTATTCCAGTCCTTCTACATAATCTGATGGATGTTGGCGAAAACAGTTCTGCGCCGGATTGCAGTACAAACCCTGCTTCCACCGGGGATAATCGAAAACAGAAGCGGCTATTTCTTTCCCGTTGCCTGCATGTACAATAATAGAGCGCACCGAATCGGTGCCAAAATCAACTCCTATGACATAGCAATCACTGTCCATAATCAAACGTTAATGAAACAAATTATCCAACTGCGAATCCGTATAATCATTCACGAAGCAAAGTATATTTTTATAGGCGCCGAACTCTTCCGGGGTATGCATGGTAGTGATCACCACACATTGCATACCGGCATTCTGTGCCGCTTCCACACCTTTGAGTGCATCTTCAAAAACAACACAGCTATTGTACGGCAGTCCTAATTCTTCCGCACATCTTGTATAAGTTTCAGGATCGGGTTTACTTTTTGCTACCCCTTCCGCGCTCACAATACTTTTGAAATAATGCCTGATCTCCAATCCATCTATGACAAAATCTATATTGTACATAATAGCAGCCGAACCGATCGCCATCGGGAACCCTGCCTGAAAAGCTTTTTCCAGGAAAGCATCTAATCCGTTTATCAGTTTCAGGGTTGGCTTGAATGCCTGCTGGTAGGCAGTTTCCTTTGCATAACTCATCCGGACCTTTTCTACTTCAGAGAACCTGCCGGGAAAAATGCGCTCGAGCAGTTCATCATTTTTTCCATAACATTCTTCTTTCATCTGCGCCATGCTGATATTGGCGCCCAGCCCATTCAGTATCCTGTGCCATGCTTTGATATGAAAATCCATATCATCGATCATAGTTCCATTTAGATCAAACAAAAAAGCTTTTGTTCCATTCATTTTCGCCTCTTAAATATATCTGTTGATCAGGTTTTCCAGGTATTCCTGTTTGCCACTTTGTACAGTTGGTTCACCGTTCGCAGCGGCAAAATCCCTGAGTGCCTCCAGGGAAACCTTTCCTTCTTCAAATGCTTTACCCGTACCGCTGTCAAAAGAAGCATAGCGCTCAGCGCGTATCTTTCTATAGTCTGATTTTTGCAACACATTATCTGCAACAATCAGCGCTCTTGCAAACACATCCATGCCACCAACATGCGCATAGAACAGGTCGTTGGTATCGGTAGAGTTCCGCCTGCGCTTTGCATCAAAGTTGATTCCGCCTCCTCCAAATCCGCCTGCTTCCAATACCACCAGCATGGTTTCTGCGAGTTCATTAATATTATTGGGAAACTGGTCCGTATCCCATCCATTCTGGTAATCGCCGCGGTTGGCATCCATGCTGCCCAGCATACCGGCATCAGCCGCTACCTGCAGTTCATGCTGCATGGTATGACCAGCCAGTGTTGCATGGTTCACCTCGATATTCAGTTTAAAATCATTGAGCAGATCGTACTGGCGTAAAAAACCGATTACGGTCTCACTGTCATAATCATATTGATGTTTACTGGGTTCGCAAGGTTTTGGTTCAATAAAAAAAGTTCCGGTAAAGCCATTTCTTCGTGCATAATCTTTAGCCGTGTGTAAGAACTTGGCCAGGTGTTCCTTTTCGCGCTGCATGTTCGTATTCAGCAAACTCATATACCCTTCCCTGCCTCCCCAGAAAACATAGTTCTCTCCACCCAATGCAATAGTCGCGTCCAGCGCCGCTTTTACCTGCGCGCCACCATGGGCAAGTACCTGAAAATCAGGATTGGTAGCCGCTCCATTCATATACCTACGGTTACTGAAAAGGTTAGCGGTTCCCCATAATAATTTTACACCGCTCTCGGCCTGTTTCTGTTTTGCATAGTCTACCAAGGCCTGCAACCTGCTTTCATTTTCCGCTACATCATTGGTATAATCCACCATATCCACATCATGAAAACAGTAGTACGGTATATTCATTTTAGTGATGAATTCAAAAGCTGCATCCATTTTATCTTTTGCCTTTGCCACTGCATCTGTTTTCGCATTCCAGGGATAGATATGTGTTGGCTCACCGAA
>JBKJPR010000274.1:0-6603 GCA_046594275.1 Sediminibacterium sp. | reverse complement strand
GCAGAAACTTCATTGCAACTGGCAGCCGATTTTGGGCAGAATGACAGAAAGGTTACGCTTTCGGGTGAAGCTTTTTTTGAAGTGGCGCATAATGCGCAAAAGCCGTTTATTGTGTATACACCATCTTACGAGGTAAAGGTTTTGGGCACATCATTCAATGTAAAAGCCTACCCGGAGGATAAGGCAAGCGAGACTACCCTCTTAAGCGGGTCAATTGAACTGACCCTGAAAAATGAAAAAGACAGGAAATTTCTTTTAAAGCCAAATGAAAAGGCCATTCTTTCTAACAATGCCAGGGTCTTGCAAAAACCATCCGCTAATGAGTATTATCAAAATATTCCGGACAAAATTTCCATTAAAAACATTGCAGAGAATAAAATGGAAAATGTTCTAACAGAAATCGCCTGGGTGCAGAACAGATTGGAAATTGCCAACCAGCGGTTTATTGATATGAAGCCCATATTGGAAAGAAAGTATGGCGTTGCCATCCGGTTTGGCGAGGCAGCAGTTGCTGATTACCAGTTTACCGCCGCTTTTGAAAATGAAACAATCGAACAGGTATTGAACGCATTAAAGTTATCGTACCCTTTTAATTATCGTATTGAAAACAAAATAGTATTTATATCAAAATAAAGGGAAATGTAGAAACATTTCCCTTATATGATTTTTTAATTCGGGAAGCAGGTTGCAATTGACGTTGGCCCTACTTCACTAAACCTCAAAACCATATGATTATGCGTAAAATTATGCATTTTATGACTCATGTAAAACCGGAGCCATATATTAAAGGCCTGCTGCTTATGAAACTAAGTTTAATCTTTATCCTGGCCACTTGTTTACAGCTTTCTGCCAAGACGTATTCGCAGAATAAATTTTCATATGATTTTAAGAAATCAAAACTGGAAAAGGTTTTGAAAACTATAGAAAAACAGAGCGAATACCGTTTTGTATATAGTAATCTGTTAATACCTGCCGAGGCCACCGTTACTATAAAAGTAAAAGATGCCGAATTGCCGGAAGTTTTAAAACTGGTTTTGGCGAATACCGGTCTTACGTTCAAAATACTTGAAGAAAACCTCGTTGTGCTTACTTCCGCGGAGAACAGGCAAATGGCTGACATTATCATAAAAGGAAAGGTCACGGATGAAGCCGGGAAACCATTGAGCGATGTTTCTGTTTCTGTAAAAGGCCAGGCCGCAGGCGCCATCTCCAATGCCATGGGTAATTACGAGTTGAAAGTGCCGGATAACGCCACTGATCTTATTTTTTCATTTATTGGTATGCAGGTCGAAAAAATTCCTATTCAGGGAAGGAAAGAAATCAATGTGGTAATGAAAGTGAGCGTGGCCCAACAGGACGAAGTAGTTGTTGTTGGATACGGAACACAAAGAAGAGCAAACCTGACAGGCGCTGTGGACCAGGTAACGGCAGAAGTACTGGAAAACCGGTCATTAACAAATCTTAACCAAGGGCTTCAGGGGGTTTTGCCGAACCTAAACATTCGGTTACTGGATGGAAAACCTAACCAGGCGCCAAGTTTTAATATCAGGGGTACCACCTCCATCGGGCAGGGTGGTAATGCCCTGGTTTTGATTGATGGAGTGGAAGGCGATCCAAGTGTTATCAATCCCAATGATGTGGCCAATATTTCCATCCTGAAAGATGCCGCATCTGCTTCCATTTATGGGGCACGTGGTGCATTTGGTGTGGTGTTGATTACCACAAAAACCCCTGCAAAAGGCAGGACGAGCGTTACCTACACAACCAATTATTCGATTAAGAATCCTACTGCCATTCCTGATTTTGTAAATGACGCGTATATTTTTGCAAAGAATTTTGCCGAATCAACGGTAGCCTGGGAAAACCAGTTTCCGCAGGCGGTTAATAAAACCCTGAAATTCTCACAAGCCTACCTCGCTGAATTGGAAAGAAGGTCAAAAACACCAGGGTTACCCGAAGTAGAAGTGGATCCTGTAACCGGTGAGTATGTTTATTATGCAAGTACCGATTGGTACAGGCTATTGTATAAACCCACCACCATCTCTACTGAACATAACCTTACCATTTCCGGCAGTGCGGATAAAACCAGTTTTATGTTAACCGGTAGGTATTTTGGACAGAATGGATTGTTCCGATATAATCCTGATAAGTACAGGCTATTGAATTTCCGTGCGAAAGGTTCGGTACAGGCCTATCCATGGCTGCGGTTTGATAACAACACGGACATATCCAATTCTACCTATCACAATCCCCTGAATGTGGGTGAAGGTGGCGGAATATGGAGAAACATTGCAGATGAGGGGCACCCGCTGGCGCCCTTGTTAAACCCAGATGGAACCCTTACCGCCTCTTCAGCCTATTCGGTGGGTGACTTTTATTATGGCAAAAATGGTTTTGACATGGAGAAGGCCGTGGTGAGGAGCAGGAGCGGTTTTACTGCACAATTCTTTAATAACAAACTCAGCATAAAAGGCGACGTTACTTTCCAGACTACTTCTAACAGCGAAAAACGCAAACAAGTGCCTTTGCCTTACAGTTCAAAACCAGGTGTGATAGCCTACCTTGGAACAACCACCAATGATATCCGCGAGATCCGCTCGCAAACACAATACCTGGCTACCAATGTGTATGCAGAATATGATAATACTTTTAACCAGAACCATTCTTTGAAAGTATTAATTGGGTACAACTATGAGCAATCGACTTTTAAAAATTTATTGGCCCAGAGAAATGGACTGATCTTTGAAAACGCGAACGATATAAACCTGGCCTTAGGTCAGTCTATCGTAACAGCCGGAGGATGGGAACAATGGGCGATCATGGGTGGGTTTTCAAGGATCAACTATGGATACAAAGACCGGTACCTTGTTGAAATCAATGGCAGGTATGATGGTTCTTCCAAGTTCCCGCAAAACCAGCGATATGGATTTTTTCCTTCTGTCTCAGCCGGATGGCGTGTTTCCAGAGAACCCTTCTGGAAGGTTTCGCCTACGTTTATATCGGAGCTGAAGATCAGGGCATCTTATGGGTCACTGGGAAATGGTAATATCGGATCCTATGTGTACCAGGAGCAATTTGCATTGGCACAATCCGGGATTATTTTAAATGGGGTAAGGCCTCAGTTTACCAGCGCTCCGGGTGTATTGCCCGCAGGATTAACCTGGGAAACCTCCACCACTTCCAACCTGGGCCTTGATATGGCCATGCTGTCGAGCCGGTTACGGATTTCGGCAGACGCCTATATACGCAAGACAACAGATATGTTCACCGTTGGAACAACACTGCCTGCAGTTTTCGGCGCCAGTTCTCCCCGGGGAAACTATGCCGACCTGGAAACAAAAGGTTGGGAATTAAGCGTAACCTGGAAGGATAAATTTAATCTCGGCTCCAAACCGTTTACCTATGATGTTCGTTTGACACTGGCAGATAATACGGCTGTTATAACCAAATTCAACAACCCCGAAAAAAGGTTGAATGATTTTTATGTGGGAATGAAAGTGGGCGAAATCTGGGGGTATACTACAGCGGGATTCTTTACATCCGCTGATGATATTCTCAAACATGCGAACCAGAAATTATTTTTATCTACTTCTTCGGGACTAACCTTCCCGGGAGATATTAAACTGAAAGATATGAATGGGGATGGTATTATTAATCCCGGCACCAGCAGGGTTGGCGATGCAGGCGACAGGTCTATTATCGGTAACGCCGCACCGCGATACACGTATGGAATAAACCTGGGCGCTGAATGGAACAGGATATTCCTGTCAGCATTTTTTCAGGGAGTCGGAAAACAGGACTGGTGGCCAAGTACTGAGGCAGGTGTTTACTGGGGTCAGTATAACCGGCCGTATAATAAATTACCCCGGTGGCATCTTGATAACCGTTGGACACCCGAAACTCCTGATGCGTATCTGCCCAGATATGTTTCACGCCTCGCCAACAGGGCTGGCGGGATACTCAGGGAAGCCCAGACCAGGTACCTTCAGAATATTGCTTACATCCGCCTGAAGAATATCCAGATCGGGTACAACCTCCCGGATAAACTGGCTTCAAAAATTGGAGCAACGAGTATGAGGGTATATTGTTCAGCCGAAAATATATGGACATGGTCTCCGCTTTATAAATACACAAGGGATTTAGATGTTGAAAGCACCGGCCCCTCTGACCAGGTATTTACATCGGGCAATGCCGGGGATGGTTATAACTATCCTATGATGAAAGGGGTAACGTTTGGTTTGTCAATAACATTCTAAAATGACTATTTAATATACAGTTATGAAAAGACAATATTTATTCATACTCCCGGTAATTGCGCTTGCCATCAGTTGTAAAAAACTGGAGCAGGTTCCGGAGTCTACCACTTCACGGGATGCCGTATTCAGCAGCGAAAAAGGCCTTGAGCTATATGCCAACTCCTTTTACAATATTCTGCCCAATGCCAATAATATTCATACGGCTGATAATATGTCTGATTATGGCGCCAGGAGAGACGCGCCTGCTTTTTTGAGAGAGGGCGCCTATAGCCCCAATGTAACAGACAATACCTCAGCATCTGCTTATAATTTAGTAGCGCTGGGTCCCGAGTGGAATTGGGGATGGGGGGCCTTAAAAAATCTTAATTATTTTATTGCCAACTGCAATGATACCAGGGTTCCGCAGGACGTACGAAATCATTATATCGGGCTGGCAAGGTTTTTCAGGGCATTTTTTTATTTTGAAAAAGTGAAAAGATTTGGGGATGTTCCCTGGATCAATAAACCATTAAGCGTAACGGATCCCGACCTGTACAAGCCACGCGACTCCCGTGTGCTTGTAATGGATTCTGTGTTGGCCGATATAGATTTTGCCACCCAGAATATTAAAGCCACCAGCGAAGCATCACGTACCCTGATCACAAAATATATTGCTTATGCTTTTAAAGCCAGGGTATGCCTGTTTGAAGGAACATTCAGAAAGTATCATACAGCCTTAGGCTTGGGTACTTCCTCAGCTTCCTGGCTTACCCAGGCTGCTTCTGCTGCAAAGAAAATAATAGATGAAGCCGGGTTCAAGCTCTATGAAGGAGCTGGTTCGGATAAATCATACCGCAGGGTATTTACCAATCCGGCCCCTGTGCCGGAAGAAATAATGCTCGCTGCAGTTTCTGATCCTGCTTTAAGTGTGCTGCATGCTGCCAACTGGTATTTTACCAGCGCCACCACCGGGGTAAGGTTTAGTTTTATCCGCACATTCATTAATACGTATTTGAATATCAACGGCACACCTTTTACCAATACCCCCAACTACCAAACCATGCAGTTCAAGGATGAGGTGAAGGGGCGCGACAGGAGACTGGAGCAAACCATCAGGATGGATGCATATAAGCGGTTAAGCGGAACAAGCCTGGTGGCAGCGCCGCCTGTTTTTTCATACACCTATACAGGGTACATGCCTATCAAATGGAGCCTGGATGATACGTATTACGATACCAGGGACCTGAACATAAATGCAGTTTCGATTTTCAGGTATGCCGAGGTTTTATTGAACTATGCAGAAGCAAAAGCCGAACTCGGAACACTAACCGATGCAGAATGGGGAACCACAATCGGGGCATTACGGAAAAGAGCAGGTATAACCGGTGGATTAACTACCAGGCCTGTTGTGGTTGATGCGTACCTGCAATCAAAATATTTCCCGGCTATCTCAGATCCCGTTATCCTCGAAATCCGCCGGGAGCGCGGTATAGAATTATGCCTCGAAGGATTGCGTTTTTATGATCTTATGCGGTGGAAAAGGGGTGAGCTCCTGGCAATGGAATGGAATGGTATATATGTTCCTGAGCTGGATACTCCGCTGGATCTGAATGGTGATGGGGTGCTTGACGTAGCATTTTATAAAGTGTTACCCGCAACCAGGCCGGCAGGTGTAACCTATATCAATGTATCGGCAGCCATCAGCGGCGTAACTAACTCTCAAAGGTTATCAAACGATAATTCAGGAGAAGTTACCTGGCTTAATAACATTCCAAGAAAATGGGAGGATAAAAAATATTATTATCCTATTCCCGAAGT
Organism: Sediminibacterium sp.; assembly: GCA_046594275.1. Lineage (GTDB taxonomy): Bacteria > Bacteroidota > Bacteroidia > Chitinophagales > Chitinophagaceae > Sediminibacterium. The sequence goes on along the minus strand of JBKJPR010000274.1, from coordinate 550 downwards.
TCATATAACAGCGAATCCAAAACTTGGACAAAATGCAGGCTGGTAATGATTGATAGTTATAAACGCCCGGGCCATCAGGCCTGGGCGTTTGTTTTTGCCTGGCGTTACAATTTTTTACTATTCATTCAACGATCACTGTACTCATAAGAAAGACCTATTTTTACAAATTGTCTTTATAATTGATCGTTGTACATGCGGTTATTGCCCTTTGTTGTTTTTAGTATTGTATTCATGTCTGTTCCCCGGCTGAATGCCCAGGATTCCACTTCTGCAGGCATCACCCTTGCCGGTCAGGTAGTGCAAAAAGATGAAACGGTCATCATCGGCACCATACAGCTAACAGGGAATAAAAAAACCAAAAGCGTTATTGTACTTCGCGAAGTACCTTTTCGAAAAGGTGATCATCTTCTGCAAAGCGATCTTGACAAACAATTGGTACTTGCCCGCCAGCAACTCATGAATACCGCCCTGTTTGTAGAGGTGAACGTATATATCTCATCGCGCAATGCGAATGAAGTGGTTATTAATATTGATATGAAAGAGCGCTGGT
>JBKJPR010000505.1:0-2702 GCA_046594275.1 Sediminibacterium sp. | reverse complement strand
CCGCCATAGGAATATTTCAGGTCGCTGAGGGAATAATCGGCAAAATTCCTGCTTACATTCCCGGCCCCCGCAAAAGCCACTGCCCCAAATCGTTTATAAAGGGGGAAACGGTATTCTCCCTGGAGGATCAATTGTTGCTGGTCTTTATACCGTCCATCATAATATCCCCGCATCCGGTTAGCTCCCCCGAAGGAGGCCAGGCTGCGGATCGGTACTTCCTTACCGGTATTATTGAAACTGAATAACTGGAATGCCAGTACCTGGTGGGCAGCAACCGGTATATATTTTCTCAGGTCAAGCACAATATTGGTATAATTAAAATCGGAACCCCAGAACTTATCAAAATGATTAAAATATAACTGGCCGAAAAAACCCTTATCGGGTGCAAATGCATTATTGCGTTTGTCATACGTAAGACTGGAACCGAAACCTGAGATACTGTAGCCGTTACGCCCAACGATCTGCTGCTGGTCGAATAAACCGCCTGGCACGTACGTAATTTTCCATACCCGTTGCATTTCATACAGTATCCCTATGAACAGGTGCGGCGCCACTTTTCGGAGCAAATGCAGGTAAACATAGTATTGATTGAACTTGTAGGGTTCTTCGGCACTATCGGTTGTGTTCTTTCCCAGGCCCCAGAATTTGTCGGGAAAGGAACTGAAAGAGAACTGTTCATTCAGGATATATTTCTCTTTGTGAAAATATTGCGACCCGTTTATAGCGGTAACCAACTGTTTTTTAGTGGAATACAATAATAACAACTGTAGGTTTGACGTTCTGGAGATAGTATCTTTCGCCGAGAGGTGAAATGTAAATGCCCCGACTGTGCCAAATGACCAGCCCGTTTCGATAGACCGGGCGATAACGGGTAAAATCAACAGATGTTTGGCTTTAACGGAGTCTTTTTGTGCATAAACACTAATATTCAACAGATTGACTGCCAAAATGATGCAAAAAAAGCGGTGTGAAATTCCGTGCATATTCATAATATGGGTGTAAATTAACCTCTTATACATTAACAGGGTAAAAACTCTGTATAAATTCCTTAGATTTGCCTTTTTAAAAAGCTTTACATTTTTGTAATAATTAATTAACATTACATTACTAATATTTAACGCAATAGAGTAAGAATGAAAAAATGGGATAGTCATTTTCAGCTGGGCGATACTGTATCACAGGAACAATTGGATTTTTTCGATGAGCATGGCGTGATCGTATTCAGAAATTTTATCAGCAAAGAAAAAGTGACCGTCTTTATCAATGAATTCAAGCGCCTTGAAACACAATGGCTCAAAGAAGAACGGGATAAGGTAAACGGGATCCCCTTGAAATTTGGTAAAGATGAACACGGTAACAAAACCATTCAACGGTTATGCTTCAGCTCACTATACAGCGAGGAGCTGCATAATGTGTTGGAAGAACCCCGTTTAAAATCATTGATGTCTTTCCTCAACCCTTATGAAGGCAGGATTGCAGAGAATGAAAAGGATGGCCTGGTCATTAATAATTATATCAATACCCCTAACAGCACCTTTACACAGATGGGCTGGCATACAGATGCCCCCCGCGACCTTTTTCTGGGCCAGAAGATCATGCCCATGCTGAATGTAGGCATCCACATGGATGAATGCAAGTTCGAAAATGGCGGATTGCGCGTTTTGCCCGGTACCCACAAACAGAATGTACTGAAGCTATTATTTGGCAAAAAATATTTTATCGATAATAATGATGACAGCCGCGAAGTTGGATTTGACCTGCACCCCGGTGATCTGTCGGTACACGATGGCCGTTTATGGCACAGGGTAAAACAATCGCCTCTTTTTGGTGAAGCCAGCCGCCGCAGGGTCATGTATATACCTTTCGTTACCGGAAAATATAAGCCAAAGGATGAGAACAGCAAAACGCCGTTCTACCACAGGTTTACTTCAAAAGTTCATCATTAAGCACTGTAATAAAAATATTACAGGGGCCAACAGCATGTTGGCCTTTTGTATTACCAGGAACCAGCAGGCCAGGCAATAGTGAAAACCTATCTCCTATTTTAATTCCAATTATTAATCATTAATTACTAACTATCAATTACTTATGTCCTACGCTCTAATAACCGGAGCCAGTAAAGGAATCGGTAAAGCCATTGCAGAAGAACTGGCTTCCAGGCAGGTTAACCTTCTCCTGGTAGCCCGTGGTGAGGCTTTATTGAAAGAGGTATCGGCTGACCTGTCTGCCAGGTACGGCGTGCAGGCCGATCACTTTGCCATTGACCTTTCTGAGCCCGGCTCCCCGGCCCAACTCGCATCCTGGGTGGTGCAGAAGGGCTATCAGGTGAATATGCTGGTAAATAATGCCGGATATGGTTTAAGTGGCGCATTCGACAGCTATACCTCAAAAGAACACATTGATATGATGCGGGTAAACATGAACGTACCGGTAGAATTATCTATCCTGTTCATTCCTTATTTGAAACAGAATCCTAAAAGCTATATCCTTAATATAGTAAGTTCTGCTGCCTACCAGGCAGTGCCGGGATTGAGTGTATATGCAGCCAGTAAAGCTTTTATGCTGAATTTCAGCCGTGGATTGCGGTATGAGCTTCGTAAAACCAATATATCGGTAACGGCGGTCAGCCCGGGCGCTACTGCCACTGATTTTTCAAACCGTGCCAGGATTGGGCGTAAAGCGCTGAAAGCCGCTGAAAAACT
>JBKJPR010000470.1:0-2554 GCA_046594275.1 Sediminibacterium sp. | reverse complement strand
CCCATGGTACTGTCTTCCCAGCCCGGAACCACGATCGGGATATTTTTTTTAGCGGCAGCAAGCATCCAACTGTCTTTGGGATCGATTTCGTAGTACTGTTCCAACACACCACTCAACAGCATTTGATACATATACTCGTGCGGAAAATAACGTTCTCCCGCTGCTTCTGCATCGGCCCAAATTTTATGGATATGCTGCTGGATCCTCCGGAAGGCTTCTTCTTCGGGGATGCAGGTATCAGTAACGCGGTTATAATGGTTCTCCAACAGTTCCCATTCATCCTGCGGGCTCAGGTCGCGGTAATTGGGCACTCTTTTATAATGACTGTGCGCCACCAGGTTCATTACATCTTCTTCCAGGTTTGCGCCGGTACAACTGATGATGGCTACTTTATCCTGCCGTATCATTTCGGCCAGGCTGATGCCCAATTCTGCTGTACTCATGGCGCCGGCGAGGCTTACCAGCATCTTACCGCCTTCGGCTAAATGTGTTTCATATCCTTTGGCCGCATCTACCAATGCTGCTGCATTAAAATGGCGGTAATGGTGTTGTATGAACTGGGAAACGGGTCCTTTAGGCATAAAAATAAATTTAAAGCCGCAAAGTTACTTTTTTATTACGAATGGGGGAAAGCCAAAAAATGATTCTTCATTGAAAGCATCGCTCAATTTATATTAGTCATAATTTGCATGGTACGTAAAAATAGTTTTATGCTAAGCTGGGGTAGTTACTGGACCGATAATCCGAAACTGTTCATGAAAGTGATGGAAAAAAGCACGCAGTTTTTTGCACAGAAGCTAATTAAATCAAAGTTAATCGCAGGTAATACCCGGTTATTAGATTTTGGATGCGGCCCAGGATACCTGGCCACTCAGTTGAAAGACCGTATAGCATTATATTATGGCGTGGATATCTCAGCAAAATATATTAAAACCGCCAGGGAAAAATGCGCTGACATAGCTGACTTTTACTTTTTGGAACTACCGGAAGACCATTCGCCAGACGGACTTAAAACAGTAGGGTTACCAAAAGAGGGTTTCGATACTGTTATCATTCTGAGCGTTATACAGTACTTAAAAAACAAAGAAGAAGTTCTTGCTTTGCTTCAGAACTGTAAATCCTTTATTCATTCATCAGGGAAAATAATACTTGCAGATGTTATTGAAAATGATAGTGGATTATGGAAAGATGCTGTAAGCGTTTTAAAACACAGCATATCCAACTTTTATGTAGGAAGTTTTATCCGATTTATGTTTCGTATAAAATTTTCAAAATACAACAGATTAAGAAAAGTACATAAACTCCTGTATCTAAACGAAACCGACGTTAATAACTTATGCCGGGAATTGCATATGCAATATGCTATCCTGCCCCACTTAACTATACACAGCAACAGGGTAAGCTATTGCTTAACATTATAAAAATTGTATCTTCATTATTTACAACCCGGTCTTTTAACGAACTATATATGCAGTTCTCCCCCCAACGTTTTCTGCACAACTCTTTTTTTAATAAGGAGAAAGTAATTGTATGCATATACCTGATAGCATGTATACTGGTAAGTTTAAAAATTGCATTTCTTGAGACATATGATAATTACGACTGTTTTAAAGCCTCTTATTTTCACCTGATTAACAATTTCGATTTATATCTGCGCTATCCGCTGGAATACAATACAACGTATAACTATAGCCCCGTCTTTGCTTTGCTGATGGGGGCATATGCTTACTTGCCTGATTGGCTTGGCATATTATTCTGGAACCTGTCTCATACAATTTTCCTGCTGATTGCCATTCATCTGTTACCTGTTGAGGCCAGGAAAAAAATATTTATCTATTGGTTCTGCCTCGTAGAATATATTACTGCGGCAGAAAGTGTTGAAACCAACTCTGGCGTGGCAGCAATCATCATGTTAATTTTTATTTTCCAAAATAAAAACAATACTACCTGGTCGAGCTTTTTCTTTGTGTTTGGTTTTTTCTTTAAAATATATATAGTAACCGCGGGAGTATTCTTTTTGTGTTTTGGCAAAAAAAAATCATTTACTTTAAAAGCGCTCGGATGGGGTTTTGTTTTTTTTAGTTTACCATTGTTGGTGGTATCAATAGACCAATTGATTATTTTGTATCAGAGCTGGATCCAGCGGTTGCAAACGCAATCACTCCGCGACTCCCTGAGCATTCTCGGTGTAATCAATCTTTTTAAAATATCCGGGCTTGCCAAAGAGTGGATTATTTTATCGGGAACGATTATAATGTTGCTTGTACTTTTTAAAAAACAGGTTTACCATAACCACCAGTTCAGGTTATTGTATCTGGCGGCTATTCTATTATTCACTGTACTGTTTAATCCAGGTGTAGAATCGCCTACTTATATCATTGCGATAACAGGCGTTGCACTCTGGTATACAAACCATGATCGTAGGCAATGGCATAGCTGGCTACTGCTTTTTGTTTTTGTTTTCACCTGCTTATCCCCCACCGAACTGTTTCCAAAATTTATACGTGCTACATATTTTGTACCTTACCATATTAAGGCAATACCCTGTATCCTT
>JBKJPR010000403.1:0-2743 GCA_046594275.1 Sediminibacterium sp. | reverse complement strand
TCATTTTACCTCCGCCAAATACAGCCACTTTCTCCTCATGCCCTGCCCCATCTTTTGCGGTAATGGTTTTGGTATCTGTATTGACCTCTGCAGGACCCTTACTCATGATCACCACTTTTTTAGCGCTGTCATTACAGGATGCCAGCAACAAAACAGAAGCCAGGAAAACGATGATTTTTCTCATAAACAGGATTAAATAAAAAAAGTCCCGTGCCGAATAACCGGAACGGGACTACAACATAATACTATTTTTCGAGAGCGGTTATTTTGCCGCGTTAAAACGTTCGGCTACTTTATTCCAGTTCACTACGTTCCAGAAAGCGGCCAGGTAATCTGCACGGCGGTTCTGGTATTTGAGGTAGTAAGCATGTTCCCAAACATCGGCGCCGAGAATGGGTTTGCCTTTTACTTCGGCCACATCCATCAATGGGTTATCCTGGTTAGGAGTGGATGATACTTCGAGCTTGCCATCTTTCACCAGCAGCCATGCCCAGCCGCTTCCGAAACGGGTCATGCCAGCCTGTGCAAATTTTTCTTTGAATGCATCGAAGGAGCCAAAGGCTGCATTGATCGCATCAGCCAGTGGGCCTGATGGTGCCCCGCCTGCATTAGCTGCAAGGCTTTCCCAGAAAAAACTATGGTTCCAGTGCCCGCCGCCGTTGTTACGTACTGCCGGGCTGATGGTACCCGCTGCGGCTACCAGTTCTTCCAGTGATTTGCCTTCATTGGGTGTGCCTGCAACAGCCTTATTCAGATTATCAACATAAGCCTGGTGGTGTTTACCATGGTGTATCTGCATGGTAGTAGTGTCGATATGCGGCTCTAATGCCTCGTGGGCATAGGGTAAAGGTGCTAATGTGAATGCCATGATTATTGATTTAAGATTTGAAAATTTCTGATTGACCATTGACCATTGACAAAATGATCTGTACAAATTTACTGCTGTTGTTCCGATAACCGTGCGTGGAAAATAATTTCTTTCTGAAATCGAAAAGGCCTCATGCCAGGGAATGCAGTTTCTTTCCTTTTTCTGTAAAGGTCTTTATGATGCCGGTAGCTTCCAGGTGGTTTTTTACTGCAACGCCATACCATCCCACTGAACCCGCAAATTTGGTTTTCTGTTTGGTAAAACATTCCTTTACCTCTTCCATCAGTTCAGAATAGGTAATGCCTTTTTTTTTGCTTTTCAGGCCATGGTAGATAGCTTTTTCAAACAAAGTATAGGTATCAGCCGCAATAGCCGGGGCGTGTTTACCTTCGGGGTGGAGGCATTGTACTTTAGGAGTTTGTTTCATATATTATCTTTTTGCTTTAAAAAAGGATCTCATCAGGAAAGCACATTCATCCTGTAAAACACCTTTAGCCAATTCAGTTTTAGGATGGAACGGCCAGTTCTCCTTTGTGGTATGGCGATAACCGTTTTTTTCATCTGGTGCACCATATACGATACGCCCGATTTTGCTCCAGTACAGGGCGCCGCAACACATGAGGCAGGGTTCTATGGTTACATACAGGGTTGCATCAGGTATATACTTCGCCCCCAGGAAATTGAAAGCAGATGTGAGTGCTATAATCTCTGCATGGGCAGTAGAATCGTTCAGTAATTCAACCTGGTTATGTCCACGCGCAATAATTTTATTATCCATCACTACTACAGCTCCTACCGGCACTTCATCCATATCATAGGCAGTTTGTGCTTCTTTCAGCGCCTGTTGCATAAAGTAGGTGTCATCATATGGGAGCATGAGGCTAAATTAAGAAAGAATTGCAGGATGAATGAAATGGGTCTTTGTGGGGACACAAAGACCGCCCCCTAAGCCATCTGTGCAACAAAAAAGCCATCCGCTTTAAACTGGAATGGCTTTGTTGGTGATAACAGCTTAGTTGGTGATAACACCAACTAAGGCATTGTCATAATTTTTTGATCACAATATTCCTGAACCAGACATCATTGCCATGATCCTGTAAAGCAAGATGCCCCTTGAAATTTTTGGCGAAATCGGGCCTGATCTTGAATTTGCTACCCGCTATCATTTGTCTCCAGTTATCATCACCGTATTGGGTGGTAACTGTATTTATGCCGTTAAGAAAAAATTTCAGTGTGCCGCGATCGCTGATGATCTCTGCAGTGTTCCATTCACCTACAGGTTTTACCGCGCCTTCTGTTCCTTCCACTAAGTCATATAGATTTCCAGCCCTGTGTTTTTTGATTTTACCATCGGGATGCCCATCATTATCCAGCACCTGCATTTCAGGACCGGTATGCCATACCTGCTGGTATTTGGCGGGTTCATCCTGTAGCCAGAAAATAACACCGCTATTACCGTTCTGGGATATTTTCCAGTCCAGTTTCAGGTGGAAGTTCTCAAAAGCCTGGTCGGTTACGAGATCGCCGCCATCTCTGGGTTCAGATTTATTCGAAGCATCAAGGTATAATAAACCGTCCTTTACTTTCCATGAATTGCCGGCAGCGGGTTTACCGTACGAATGCCAACCCTGGGTACTCTTTCCATTGAATAAGGATATCCATCCTTTTTTCTTTTTCTGAACAGAAAGTGGTTTTTCTGGTGTAAATGACATGAAAGCAAAGGCTGAAATGAGGATTAATGAAAATGCGCGCATGGTTTTATTTATTTCGGAGTAAAAGAATGTATTTAGCCATCTGTTTGGCATCGGCCTCGCTCATTTGAGCGTGTGGTGTCATAGGGATGGTGCCCCATACACCCTGTCCGCCCGAAATGAT
>JBKJPR010000388.1:0-3036 GCA_046594275.1 Sediminibacterium sp. | reverse complement strand
TGGAGAGAATCACCTGTACGGTCATAGTTATAAGCATATAATAGGTTCAAAGCCGGTAAATTGGCGGTACCTACAGCACCATCCAGTTCTTTAAGTTTGGCAAGGCTCTCTGCATTTTTCCCCGCACGAAACAGGTATTCTGCTACGAACACATCGTTTTCAGGATTCTTATCAGCGTTAGCGATGTATTTATCCAGGTATTCCTTAGCTACGTTCACATCCCTGTTTGCATAATAATCATACATGGCATAATATACCTGTGGAAAAGCCGGATCGGCTGCAATGGCATTGTTAAAATACTGCTCAAACAGTTCTTTGTTATTCTGGCTTTGGTATATTTTACCGATGCGGTACATAGCCAAAGCATTTTTAGCGTCTATTGAAATGGCTTGCTGGTAAGCTTTTACTGCCTCACCCCCATTTTCACCACCCAGTTTCAGGTAGTTGATACCCATGTTAATGTAGATATCCGCATTGGCGGGATCAATAGCGGCAGCCTGTTTCAGCTTATCGATTGCATATACATGATCTCCCAGGTTACTGGGTACTTCTGCATTGGCGCGGCCAATGGCATTTAAAATAGCGGGACTCGGCTTGCCTTTATTTTTACCTTTTGTTTCAGTGGTAGCCGTAATAGCCTGCTCAAACTTCTGTTTTACAGAGTTTATATCACCACCTTCCAGTATCTCTACCTGTCCCATCCCCACTAATAACCAAGGGTCACTGCCTACTTCCTGTAAGCCTTTCTGATATAAAGCTTTAGCAGCCTGTACCTGTACTTTTGCAGGCGCATCACCATCTGTAGCCAATAACGACTGGCCCAGCCAGTAAATGGCCTGTGGATCCTTAGGGTTTGCATCATAAGCTTTTTGAAATGCATCCTTTGCACTTTTGCTCTTACCATAGTTCAGGTATTTGATTCCCTCAGGTACCTGGGCCTTCAAACACTGACCAACAAGCATTGCTGTAAACATCAGAGTAAAAATCTTCTTCATTTTTCGGTTTTTATAATTATACTGTTAATCCGCATCTTTTATGTTTCCCTTCCTCCTGTTGAAACCCATTTTAGCAGGCGCCAGGAAAGCTCTTCTGAAAATCAACTGTCCCCGTTCCAGGCTCATAAAGTTCATAAAGCCCGAACCGAGTCCCGCTGCGTTTTCTTTCAGGATATAATACAAGGGCCGTGCCAAGGGGTACTGCCCAAAGGTGATCGTAGACTGTGAGGGCTTGGCAAACACATCTTTTTCAATACAATTAACACATTCAATTAATGCCATCCGTATTTTTTTCTGGTACCCCTCCTGTTTGGGATCATAATTATCACCTACCCAGCTCAGGCCTACAAAACCGATGACATCAGGATTATTGGATACTATATCAATTACTTTCTCACTATTCTCAGAAGCCACTACATTGGAACCGAAAGGGGCGCCTCTTAAAACGCTGTCCTGCAGGTACCGTACGGTGCTTGTCGCATTCTTTCCATCCATTACAGCAGTTCTTTTATTTTTGCCACTCAATATATCCTGCAATTGCACCATGGTAAATACGCTGTCCCTGGCAGTCCGGTTCACGATCACAGCAATGGCATCATAGGCCAGTTCTCCGTATTGCGGTTTAAAGGACAGCCTTTCCGCATACGACTCTGCTTCTTTTTCGGTTAATCCCTTCGCTACAATGATCATCCGCGTACTATCAGACTGCAAATCCCTGAAACAGGCTGCTTCTGATTTGTAAGAAGCAATGATTTTTGTATCAGGGTATGAAGAATGATGAACGCGTATCTGTTCTTCAATCACTGGTTTAAAGCTTTCATCCACACTGATATTAATTACCCCTTTGGTGGGTGTATCCCGCGTATCATCCTGCTTAACCGTTGTTTTACAAGAAACAAAGAGAATCAGTAACCCTCCATATAAAACGCTGCTTCTCATGTTAATATTCACGCTTAATTCCCCTATACAAACGAAAACCGCCATATAAAAGGCAAATTCCACCAAACATATACCGGAAAGTGGGATCTATAGACGTTAATGCTTCAATTTTAAATTTTTGTGCCAGCAACATTACTGCGGCCATTCCCAGTAACAAAACGGCCATGGTAAGGTCGTATGTCATACGCATTATCGTATAACTTCTCTGCTTTTTATGTTCAAACTCATTTTCCATGGTGTGTCCTGTTAAAACCGGGTTGGGCAATTTAGGTAATAATTTTATTTATGGGCTACAAAAAAGTACACCGCGTTTTGTAAACAGCCACTTGTTTTTTAGTTAGATGCGCCCGGAACCGCTTTTCCATAAGCAATGCTAATGGATGTTAGTAAGACGATCAGTGGGTACAAGGCAATAATCATATCTGAACATTATCTTTGGCGTTATGAAAATATTGATGGTATGCCTGGGGAACATTTGCAGGAGTCCATTGGCAGAAGGGATATTACAAAACAAAGCGGACAAGGCTGGTTTACATTGGATAGTTGACAGTGCGGGAACAGGGGGTTATCATATAGGTGAACCACCGCATACCTTATCACAAAAAGTGGCTTTGCTGAACGGTATCAGTATCAGTACCCAGCAATGCCGGCAGTTCAGGAAAGCTGATATGACGGATTTTGACCAGATATTTGTGATGGACAGGGATAATTATGATGAAATAAAAAGGATCAGCGGGGAATGCTGGGATGAAAAAAAAGTGGGTTTTTTGTTAGATGAATTGTACCCGGGGGAGAGACGGAATGTTCCCGATCCCTGGTATGGCACTGAAAAGGATTATCATATTGTATATGAGATGCTCGATAAAGCCTGTACCAAGATCATTGATCGTTATAAAAGCGACTAAAATATTCGCCACAGATTTACGCAGATTAAACAAATGATAATCTGTGAATCTGTGGCAAAAAATAATAAACAGAGAGAGTTCATGAGCAAACCCGGCTTACCACAAGGAACCAGAGATTTCAGCGCCAACGTTGTACGCAAACGCAATTATATTTTTCATACGATCCGCTCTGTATTTGAACTGTATGGTTTTCAGCC
>JBKJPR010000244.1:0-6640 GCA_046594275.1 Sediminibacterium sp. | reverse complement strand
TTACATTTCTGGGGCTATGCGGGCAAACACTGGGGATTTGATTTTTTTTATAATGATGTGACAGAATCCGGCAAAGGCTTTGATTCCACCAGGCAGAACACCCCGCTTACAGGTTTTATCCGCAAAGACAGCGGGGTATATAACAGCCTTAACTATACTCAATTCCGCGGCAGTATTTCTTACAGCTGGAACAATGGCTCCCTCAGCTTTGGTCAGGACCACCTGTTATGGGGCTATGGGGAGAACGGCCGCGTTGTATTATCCGATAAAGCCCCTGCCTTCCCTTTTATACGTCTCGATTACCAGCCATTTCCCTGGCTAAAATTCAATTATACCCATGCCTGGCTCAATTCCAGGATACTGGATACACCCAGGAGCTACCCTACCGGCTACCCGAATGTGTATGATGGGCGGCGGGATTTTTATATACCCAAATACATGGCCACCCATAGCATACAGATCAGCCCCATTAAAGGGCTGGATATTGCCCTCGGGGAATCGATCATTTACAGCGACCGGCTGGAAGCGGGTTATCTTTTCCCGCTCATGTTCTTTAAAGTGTATGATAATATAGTCAATAACAGCAATATCAGGGCCGGTTCCAATGGCCAGCTTTTTATACAGGCCAGTTCGCGTAACCATCTTCCCAAGACCCATTTTTACGGCAGCTTATTCATAGACGAGATCCGGATAGCCACGATCTTCGACAGGGATAAAAGTCGCAACCAGGTTGGCGGCACACTTGGGGGGTCCATCACCGATGTAGTCATACCGTATCTTACCCTGGGCCTGGAATATACAAGGGTATACCCTTTTGTTTACCAGAACCTGATCCCCGCACAGAATTATACCAGCTACAATTACTACCTGGGCGACTGGATGGGAAATAATTTCGACAGGCTCATCTATACAGTAAGGTATACGCCTTTGCCCCGTTTAAAATGCCTGTTGCGTTATCAATCCATCCGGAAAGGCGGGATGGGCAGCATCGAATCGCAGTATTTCCAGCAACCGCAGCCGGGGTTCCTGTTCAACTACCAGAAAAAACAGGAAGAGCTTTTTACCCAATTCTCTTACGAATGGCTTAATAACCTTACGCTCAATGCCTTTTATAGCGCTGTTTCGGAAGAAAATAAGGTAACGTTTCAGAAGAAGAATACCAATACATACAGTATCGGTTTCACGTACGGCCTCTAACCACCCACCGGTAGTGAGTGGTAAGTGGGAATTCCCCCCTCTTTGCAAAGCAGAGAGGGGCCGGGTGAGTTTATATCTTACAGATGCAGAATATTTTCGATATTTGCAGTAACCAACCATTCGTAATGAACTTGTATTCAATAAAAAAAATAACCTTAGTAATATTCAGTTTTGTCCTTTTACTGGCCACACAACAAGCTGGCGCACAGGCCAATACTTCCAGCCTCCCTTCTATGAAAGTTAACCAGATGTCGGACCAGCAGATCATGCAGCTATGGCAGCAGGCGCAGCGTTCAGGGCTTTCGGAGAATGATGCCATGAGTTTGCTGGTTAAACGGGGTTTGCCCAGTTCCGAAGTAACCACGCTGAAACAAAGGTTGATCCAGATGCAACGAAAAAACAGGTCCGGCGCAGCCGAAAACCTTATCAAAGATTCTTCCAATTTCATGAGGGATAGTTCCTGGGTAAAGGAAATACCGGCCCTCCGGAAAAAGGAAAATTATTATGGCTTTGCATTCTTCAGTAACCCCGATCCCAGTTTCGAGCCCAATCTCAGGATCACCGCTCCCAAAAGTTATGTGCTGGGGCCTGATGATGCGCTTACCATCAACTATACCGGCCGCAATGAAGCCAGTGTGGATGCAGTTGTAAGCGCAGAAGGCAATATACAGATCCCGTATGCTGGCATTATCAATGTAAACGGGCTGACCATCGAGCAGGCCACCCTTAAGATCAAGAATAAAATGACATTGGCCTACCCGGCCCTTGCTTCAGGAAATACCCAGGTATTTATTACACTTACCAATTTCAAAACGATTGGCGTAACAGTGATAGGCGAAGCCGAAAGACCAGGCACCTATTATGTATCGTCACTCGCCAACCTGTTCAATGTTCTGTATAAGTCAGGCGGCCCTGCGGAAAACGGTTCTTTGCGGAAAATAGAACTGATCAGGAACAACAAAGTAATAGAGACCATCGACTTTTATTCATTCCTTCAGAAAGGCCTTTTCGGCAAGGAAACACGTTTACAGGACCAGGATATCATCCGTTTCCCTCTTTATCAGAAAAGGGTTGCACTCACAGGTGAAGTAAAAAGGCCTGCCATCTACGAACTGATGGAAAAAGAGACGCTGGCCGAGCTGATAGCGTTTGGCGGCGGACTGGATGAGTCTTCTGTAAAAGATGTGGCAAGGATCGTCCAGATGGGCGATAAAGAAATGAAGATAAGGGATGTGGCCGCAGCTGATTTTAATTACTTCATACCCCGGAATGGGGATTCGGTTTTCTTTGAAAGGATATTACCAAGGTTTACTAACCGGGTAGTGCTTACCGGCGCTGTGTACCGGCCAGGGAACTATGAGCTGACCGATCAGTTGAGCCTGTCGAAACTCATCAAAAAAGCGGATGGCGTAAAAGAAGACGCTTTTTTGAACAGGGGATACATCAAAAGAAGAAGGGCTGACTCTGAGCGCGAACTCGTATCATTCAATACAAAAGAGATCCTCAGCGGCCAGCAGGCGGATATTATCCTCATGAAAGAGGATTCCGTTTTCATTTTGTCCAAAGACAGTATACAGGATGTGCCTGTTATAACCGTAGGAGGAAATGTGCGCATGCCCGGCAGTTTCCAATATCGCGAAGGTATCTCGCTGGAAGATGTGATACTGATGGCTGGAGGCTTTACCAATGATGCCGCCAATCATAAAGTGGAAATATCCAGGCTCGAAAAGAACAGGGCAGATACATTGGCCAATAAACTGATAGACCTGATCACCCTGGATGTGGATTCGAGCCTCCGCAACCAGAACAGTAAACTGCTTTTAAAGCCATTGGATTATATATTCGTGCCGCGCCTGCTCAACTACCGTAATCTCGGCTCCGTAAAGATCAGGGGGGAAGTATTGTATGCTGGTGATTATGCACTGGAGAAAAGAAATGAGACCATCCAGGAAGTGATCACAAGATCGGGCGGCATCTCCCCTTTTGCATCCATAAGTGATGTTCAGGTTTTCCGTAAAGGGCTACGGGTGGGCACTACCCTGTTATCCGATAACTCCCGCGAAAAAGAAACCTTTTTATTGCAGCCGGGCGACAGTATCTATATTCCAAAAAAGGACCCTTTCGTGGAGGTCCAGGGTGCGGTATTCAACCCACAGATTGTGAGTTACCAATCCGATGATTTCATGTCTTATATCTCAGATGTAGGGGGCATTACAGATAAAGGGAATCTAAAAAAAGCCTATATCCAGTACAGCAACGGCATCAGCAGTAAAATACACCGTTTCCTTTTCTTCCGTAAATACCCGAAAGTATTGCCAGGCAGCAAGATCATCGTTCCCGAAAAAACCGAATCAATTGGAAAAGGCATTTCACTCATAGAAGTGTCTACTTTACTCGGTGCATTGGCAGCATTAGTGAGTTTGATCAGTGTGTTGAAGAGGTGAGTGGAAATTACTCCCCTCTTTGCGTAGCAGAGAGGGGCTGGGGGTGAGTTGAGAATGGAAATTACCCCCTCTTTGCGTAGCAGAGAGAGCTGGAGTGAGAAAAAAAAACTACATGCAGCAAAATACAGTTACAACCACCACGGATATGGAAGAGGAAAACTTTAGTTTCCGCAGGCTTATCGGCGACTGGCTCGGGAGTATTGCCGGGGCCTTGCATTTTTGGAAACTGATATTGCTGGCCGGCATCTTGGGCGGTTTACTTGGGTTGGGGTATGCGCTGTTCAAACCGGTTACCTATACGGCAAGGCTTAGCTTTGTGGTTGAAGAATCGAAAGCTGGCGGGGGTGGTTCCATCGCTTCTGCACTGGCCGGACAATTCGGGTTTGATATTGGCGGGTTGTCTGGCACAAGCGGGGTATTGGCAGGGGATAATGTACTGGAGTTACTGAAGAGTTATTCGCTGGTTAAGAAAACCTTATTGACCCCGTTCACAGAAGGCTCTACAGTTTCGCTCGCAGACTATTATGCCGAAGTATATAAATGGAAAGAAAAATGGCGGGATCACAGCGCAGTGAAGAGACAGGTGAACTTCCCGGCAGGACAGCAAAAATTTACGAGGCTGGAGGACAGCCTGCTGCAAACGATCGTAAAAAGGATCATAGAACGGGAATTATTTATTTCAAAGCCCGATAAAAAACTGGGATTTTTCGAACTGAGGGCCACTACCAAAGATGAGGCATTCAGCCAGGTTTTTTGTGAGCGGCTGTTGAAAATAACGACTGATTTTTATGTGGATACAAAAACCAAAAGGCTTACCAACAATATCAACCGGCTGCAAAAAAGGGCCGATAGCCTCGGCGGATTATTAGACAGGAAAACCTATTCTTCGGCAGAAGCAGAGAGGCTGTTACTGGATGCCAATCCTGCCTATTCATCACCCCAGGTAAATGCGGAGATCAGTTCCCGGAATAAATTTATCCAGGGAACCATTTACGCCGAGATCATCAAGAACCTCGAAGTAAGCAGGACCTCCCTCAGCCAGGAAACTCCCACAGTCCAGATCGTTGATTATCCTGAACTGCCCCTGAAGAAAAATGAAACCTGGTGGGTGCTGGCGGTTATTACAGGCGGCCTGGCAGGTTTGTTTATCAGTACATTGTTCTTTGCTGCATTCAGAAAGGGGAACGGCTAAATAGGGAAAGTAAACCAGCAGGCTTACAACCTATACGCCACAGACAGGTTAGCATGGAAATTCAGCACATCATACCCATTCTGAAAATAGCGCAAGCCTGGAAAGTTATACCACTCATAGTTCAATGACCGTATTAATCCTAGTTTAGAAGAAAGTAAAAAATGCCTGAACTGCCAATCTGCATGCACCGTTGTTGAAAGGTCTACCCACTTACGGGTATAATCCTGGATGATCACAAAAGCATTATAGAAATAATCATTATTGCGTAAGATCCGCTCGAACATGATCCCAACCTTATTAAATCCTTTTACCCAGCTAATATCTGCCATCTGGCTGTTGCTGCCCGGGCCAATGCCTGCACCAAGTACCTGCCCTGTATGGGTATATCCATGTCGCACTGTGGGATGGGTATACCAACTGCTGCCTGTTTGTATCAACTCAGCCGTTGGCAGTTGTATTTGTGTAAATTCCGAAGCGAATTCTATATAAGCAGCATGCCTGGAAGGAAATAACTTACGAAAGCCTGCTACATAAGCCCTTGGGTATCCATTATCCGTTACGAGGTTTATGAGTGTAGGTGACTTATCACTTCTACCATATTCCATGTACAGTTCAGCCTTTTCCCCGGGCATTACATATCTCACAAACAAGGATCCTAAGGAAGCTTTCAGTTTGTTTTTTTCAGCAGTAGACCTGATGGCCCCTTCCAGCGGCAATATATCAGCGATACCGGAAATATCAGACTGGTATAGGTAAGATACTTTGGTAAATCCGATAAACAGGCCTTTTATCCATTTCGGCTGCCAGCTAAGCATCACCCCGGCAATATACCGCGAACCGTCTTTTTTAGGCACATACAGCCGGTTATTAAATAGGTCATACCGGTTCCTTTCAGGTGGTAATATTCCCGATGCTGATAAATTACCTGCAATCAACTGCCCTTCAAAGAAACCAATTTTGGTTTGAACAGGTTGCAGTGTGTTTATAGTGGCATGTACAAACCCTGGCGCATTGTTACTCATCACCAGCGCATTTCTTCTGCCCGGCCCCCACCACAGGTTCTCCGTGGAAATGCCGATCGAAACAGCCCCAGCATTATACCTTATGCTTGATTGCCCGGCGAATAGCTTTGTATAGGGTTTGTCACCAAATTTTTCAGGTATATCCGACCTGTTTAGCCATTGGTAATAGCGGTCCCAGTAAAAATCGTTTTGGTCGGTTGGAAAGGTTTCAAAAGACGGATTCTGAGCATACACCCATTCTGGCCGGGCCTGTATAGAAAAACGGCCCGCTGTAAAGGTAATACCACCCGAAAACTGAGTTTGAAAGCCTTTGGAAGGTATCATCCCCCCATCATTCCAGCCATAGGGATGGTGGCTGTTGTATTGCTGTACAATGCTCAGTGGCAGGTAATCAATAGACAAAGCAGTTTTGGTTTTGTTGGCGGATGTCCGTGGCCATGGAAGCAGGGAATCCAGTATGGCATAGTTACCCGCAAACGAACGGTTGCTAAGGCTGTACTGAATACCGTACTTACCCAGCAACTGGCCCCTCCGAATAAAATCATCCGTACCATCCCCTAAAAAAGATGCATTTTGTGCATTACCCACCAGTAAACTGCAGCACAGCCCAATCACCCCAATGATTGCCCCCGCTTTATATAAACTCCTTTTCTCCATCTTTCAATTTAATTTAACTACCCCCTACTACCAAGCAAGTATGTATCTTACACCCTCAAACCCCAAACCCCAAACCCCAAACCCCAAACCCCAAACCCCAAACCCCAAACCCCAAACCCCAAACCCCA